>NZ_JBJPHS010000131.1:0-15933 GCF_052939495.1 Phormidesmis sp. 146-12
AAGTATTGGTCAATACCCGTACTCACTTGATTCATCCCTTTGTTCAGCAACGCCTTAAATTTCTTCAAGCTCTCAAAGTCAAAGCTCAACCTTCAAAACTTTTTCATCCCTCCTTGCGAAGCGAAGTTCTCCCTTATCCCTTCAAATCTTCTCCTCCACCGCCTCCCATCCCAGACCTTTTCTCACTATCACAGGTTCCGCGTTGGTCAAATCTAAAATGGTGGATACCTGGTAAGAAGGTTCTTCGCCTGTATCAAGGATGAGATCAACGGATTTTTCTAGACTGTCAAATAGTTCTGCTTGAGAGGGATAGTCTAACTGGCTCTCGTCGGCTTGAAGGTGGGCAGAGGTGGACACGATCGGGTTGCCCAAGACTTTTAGAAGCGCCGCACAAAGGGGGTGATTAGGAACGCGAATGCCTGTTGTTTTGCGCTTGGGACTCATCACCAATTTGGGAACGAGCTTGGTCGCGGGCAATAGAAACGTGTAGGGGCCAGGAATCAGACTCTTCATCAAGCGGTACGCGGGGTCATTGACGACGGCATACTGCGAAATGTCGGATAGCGAAGCACACAAAAAAGTCAGTGGCTTGTCATTTGAGAGTTGTTTGAGTTGACGGACTCGCTGCACAGCCGTCTTGGAATTGAGATCACAGCCGATCGCGTACACAGTATCCGTCGGGTAGAGCATGATAGCCCCACTGCGTAATGCGTCCACAACTTGCTCAACGCCACGCGCCTGGGGGTTTTTGGGATGAATTCTGTAAATCGTAGCCATAGGAGGAGAAAAAAGAAGAAAGGGTTTAACCATTCCTCATCGTGCAAAAGGTAGGGTGTAAAGGGACAATCAATTTCCCTTTTTCCTGGTTTACGTCAATGAGTAAAGTCGCTTATTTGGAGTGCCCGACTGGAATCGCGGGTGACATGTGTCTGGGTGCGCTGGTGAGTGTTGGCGTTCCTTTAGACTACCTGACTACGAAGCTTGACGGTCTAGGCATTGCGGAGGAGTATCGGCTTAAAGCAGCGTTTGTGCAACGCAATGGGCAGCAAGCCACCAAGATTGAAGTTGAATTGAAGGATTCTTCAGATACGCCTCGATCGCAAGCCGAGCATTCCCACACTCACAAGCACCCTTCTCACAAGCACTCTTCTCACGAACATCCTCACGCTCACGAGCATTCCCACACTCACGAAACATCTGCTGCAACAGGTTCTCGGCTGCGCCATTTGCCCGAAATCGAACAGATGATCCAAGGAGCCGACTTGCCGCCACGGGCTGAGAGTTGGAGTTTGGCAATATTTCGGCAGTTGGCAGCCGCAGAGGGAGCCGTCCACGGAATTTCACCAGAGCAGGTACATTTTCATGAAGTAGGGGCGATCGATGCGATCGTGGATATCGTCGGCACTTGTTTGGGGTTGGATTGGCTGGAGATTGATCACTTGTATTGTTCAGCTTTACCAACAGGAGGGGGGACGGTTTGGGCGGCTCACGGACGATTGCCAGTGCCAGTTCCCGCCGTTTTGAAACTCTATGAGATGCGTCAGGTGCCCCTCTACAGCAACGGCATTGAGCGAGAATTAGTCACTCCTACGGGGGCGGCGATCGCAACCACACTTTCTACAAAATTCGGATCTCCACCCACCATGACGCTGCAAAAAGTCGGACTGGGGGCAGGATCGATCGATTTACCCATTCCCAACATTCTCCGCTTATGGATTGGCGAAACGGCTGGAGAAAAGCTTGAAAAAGCCAACCACTTGCCAACTCAAAAACCTGGATTTCAGAATTCAAACAACTTGGATCAACCGTCTATTTCAGTTTTAGAAACCCAGATTGACGATTTAAATCCACAGGCGATCGGCTATGTGTTTGAGGCACTTTTTGCGGTGGGGGCACTGGATGTTTTTACACAGGCGATCGGCATGAAAAAATCGCGTCCCGGAGTCTTACTAACGGTCATTTGTTCGGTTGAAAAAGTAGCCGACTGTGAGAGAGTTTTATTTCGAGAAACTAGCACTTTAGGCATTCGCCATTCTCTCCAGCAGCGGTCAACTTTACAGCGTGAATTTCACAAAGTTGAGACGATGTTTGGCGTGATTCAAGTTAAGGTAGCCCGAAATCAAGAGGGCACCATTATCAACGTTCAACCTGAGTACGAAGACTGTGCCCAAATTGCTCGTCACCACCACATTGCCTGGCGTGAAATTCATCAAATCGCGCTACAAAACTGGCATCAGCAAAACCAAGATCACTAAAAAACCAGGTTGAGCAAATAGTGCATCCAACCTGGCAATTCTGAAGTTCAAAGATTAACTTAAACGTTAGTCGATCGCGTCTTGAGCAGCCCGTTTCACATTTGTCGCCGCATCATCAACTGATCGCTTCACGCTTTTAGCGACATCATCACTTTTGCTTTTGGCGTTGTAGGCTCCCCGTTGGGCTTTGTCTCCAACTTCCTTAGCTTTATCGACTGTGCGATCGCCCGCTCTCGCAGCTTTGTCTACAGCACCTTTTGCATCACTTGTGGCATCATCGGCCGCTCCTTTGACACTATCAATAATGTTCTTGGTTCGCTCTTGAATAGGGGCACCATTGCGATAGTTTTCAACGTACTGATCCACACTGTCAACCCGCTTGGAATTGATGTCCTTTTCGGCGCGATCGATCAACGCCTTGGTCTTTGTGGCCGTGCCTTTGGCGGCTTGTCCAGGTGCGGTATCGCTAAAGTTATTCATGCCGCCCTCGTATGGCTGCGTTTGACCAACCGGGTTAGGGCCTCCATCAGTAGAGGGCATTTTTGCCTGAGCATTACCATTACAAGCCGTGGTGAAAATTACCAGAATTCCTGCTAGAAACACCGTTAAAAGTTGAACCAACCGAATCGATTTGAAGAAAGAAATGACTTTGCTCATAAAATTACCTCATGGGTTTGTTTGTGTTTACTTCAGCAGTTTACTTTAGCGCTATTGCGATCTAACAAAGGTTTTGATCCCCCGTCGATCACAATTTTTGACTAAATTTTGACTACTGCCCGATCGCGGGATTTGCCTTTGCTTCTGGACGGGCCGATGCAGAGTCAGCCGTATCTTTGACAAAAGAACTTGCATCTTTGAACGCTTCACCCACACGCTCTAAAATCTTGGCATCGGGGTCACTGCGATCGATAACAGGCTGCTTTTGTAGGGGCAAGCTTGGCAAGGACTTCTGTTGCTTTGCGCCAATATCGGGACGGTCAGTTTCAGTGTTGTTAGACCCTCGATAATTGAGATCAGAGGCGTTGCTTTTGATTGAATTGTCAGCAACCTGCTTCAGAGCAAGCGAGGACTGAGCCTGTCTTTTGACATTTGACCGACCTGTGATTTTGGGGTCAGCCGTCATTTCTGACTCGGAGCCTTCGCCACCCATTCTGTGAGGGTTATTGTTGCCACCAATCTGGACAGGCGTATTGTCAGGACGAGAGCCTTGCAAATTTGCATCGCTACAGGCAGTAGTTAGTAAAAGAACAAATCCTGCTAAAAAAACCATCAGGATCTGCTTGATTCGTACCTCTTTAAAAGAGAAAGTTGGTCGCTTCATTCCGTGCTCCTTCTTGTGTCAAATCTTACAGGAGAATCCAATCAGTTTCTATACGATTCTTATAGGTTTAAAGCCTCAAATTCACCAAATTTAGCCTTGCTTATAGAAGCCTTAAACCCAACTTAAACTTTTAATTCTCCTGTTACCCGAATCCGCCTATCAACACTACAGAACTCAAGTGAACAACAACCTCTAACGCAAGTCACATTTTCGGCAAATTGGCGCTAATTCTTCTCTTACCGTAGAGAGATTGCAGCCGCTCCCCAATTCTCCATTGAGCGATAGAAGACGTACATTAAACTGAGTCAGCCCATTGCACTTGTTTATGAAAATCTTCTGGACACGCTCTAAACCCTTCCTACGTTGGCTGATTTTGGGAGCCGTCCTGTTTTTCTTAGCCAAAACACTCATCACTCATTGGCAAGAAGTGGCGAACTTGCGAATTGATTCAGTAGGGTTTGCCTGTCTGACGATCGCCCTGGGAATTACGCTCTTAGCTCACATTTGGGCGGGTTGGGTCTGGAGTTGGATTCTACAGTCCCTAGATCAGAAGGTGACCGGAGTTTGGGGGGTTCAGGTTTACCTTAAAACCAACATTGCTAAATACTTGCCCGGAAATCTCTGGCACTTTTATGGGCGCATCTCGGCTGCTACCAAAGCCAACATTCCGCTCAAAGCCGCAACGCTAAGCATTCTATTGGAACCCTTGCTCATGGTGGCAGCGGCTCTATTAATTGCTTTGTTTAGTCTTCAGCAGATCGAGCAGGATTGGCTACGTCAGGGGTCGATCGTCGGTCTAATTCTCGTATTAGTTAGCCTTCATCCGCGCTGTCTAAACCCGCTGATCGCTCACCTGACTCGACTCAAACAAAAAGCTACCCACTCTCCTGCCACGTCTGCCCTCAAACTGAAACGCTATCCCTGGCGATCGCTGCTTGGAGAACTGGGCTTTTTGGGACTGCGGGGCATCGGATTTGTGTTTGTGTTTCTGGCGATTCAAGTCATCTCTCTCAATCAGGTTCCTACGCTTTTAGGCGCATTCTCGATCGCGTGGCTGTTAGGATTTGTCACACCAGGATTGCCGGGAGGAATTGGCGTATTTGAAGCGGTGGCGATCGCTCTTTTGCAAAAGTCGTTTTCTCCGGGTGATTTGATTAGCATTGTGGCGCTTTATCGGTTGGTCAACACGTTAGCCGAAGCGGCAGGGGCCGGATTGATCAGCCTGGACGATCGGCGCGAAAAGTAGGATCAAAAACGATTGCAAAATTTCCAAAGCTGGCTTAAACCGACCTTCAACCTCGTCAACCTTCACTCAATATCTTCTTCGATCTCAAACGATTGATCTATTTCCAAAATCTCCGCTGGCTCCAGTCTGTAGTCATATTTAAGCTGAGAGAAAATGCGATATTCATCGAGATCAATCTGTTGTGGAGTCAAGTCCGGAGGAGGTAGATTTTCATCCATTTTGATCAGGTTATACTGCACGTTTTCGGCATAGATTGCAAACGTAACATTGAAGATTTCTAGAAAGTTGACAACCCACCAGCAGTCTTCTTCAGGACACTTTTCGTAGTAGCGAATTAGTTCAGCAATTTGCGCTTCTAGATGAGTACGAGCATTTTTGCAAATCAAAATTAGCTTGAGCAACACAATAACCAGCGTCATCGGATTGCCCTGTGACAGTAGGAGGACAAACAGCGCAGACGGATCGTTACGATTTTCGGTAGTCAGATATTCAATCACTCGATTACAAGTTCGCAAAATTAGTGCATCATTCACTAAATCGTCGTCGTAATCTCCATAAAGAAGCGCCATCTTGTCCGACAGTTTTGCCTGCAACGTTTCTGAGAATTTGTTGTTATCAACCGAAAAGATCAGATACTTTTTCAAGCTTTGCTTAAAGTCTCTGTAGTTGAGTTGCTGAACTTGATTTAGGTAAATGTTTGCGAGATTAGCATAACTAAAAGGGCCGCGTTTGGCGACGATCGTTTTGATCAACCGCAGCACATTGTCGCCCAAAGCCGTCGGGTTTTTGGGTAATCGCTCAGGTGAAGAAATAATCTGTGATTTGGCGATGTACATTGCAAGGTCAAACTTAAATCGATCTTTAAGCTGTTTTGATAAGGCTCTAGCGGCTTCTCGCTGCTCGATCGGATTTCCTAAATCCACATATTGTGGCACCAACAAATAAGACGTATATCGACTACTCCAGGGGCCGATTTGCTGCTCTTCATAGCGGGACGCAAAAAGTTTTAGATCTTCGTAATCTTTACTGTTTCTAAAGTTCTCAATCCACTGCCTTAGACGCTTTAAAGTCGGAGAAATCGTGTGTAGATCAAGTGCATTATCTTGAAAAACATAGACCAGATCTTGAATGGGTTTAAAGTTTCTGCTGGCATCCCAGTTGTTAACCAGAATATAACAAGACCGTTTTAGAGTATTTCTAAACTCTTCTTCATCGTTGTTAAAAACAATCTCATAAACCGCATGAACCGCCCCCGAACTGACTGAATCGACGTGATAGAGAAATAATCGTTTGAACTCCAGCAACACTTCTTCGGGCGGCCATTTTCTGACGACATCCAAAAGAAAGCGATAAATGGTTTCTTGTGCCAGTTGAATATTTCGTCCCGAACGGGAAACTCTGTCTGGTTGCTCATTCTGATGTCCATCCATCAGTATTTCTCCGATCGCTCCATGACTCAGGGTTCCCAAAGATGAGTGGATCAGATGATCGGGTGACGATTGCACATTGTGCAGTTTTGATCTAAGGTATCTGCGACCCGTACCCGGAACTCCATTCATATAAACCAACACCAGATAGATGAGGCGTTCTTGCTCTTGATGAGAGAGTATCGCTCAAGTGATGGTATGGATGCAATCACTAATTTTGGCGAAATTCACAATGCTTACTTTTGGAGTCAATTAATCCACATTGTGACCGCCCAATTAGAGAAACATCGACCGTCAATCGGCGATCGGCTGACCCAATACTGAGCAGTATGCGCTGTTCACATATTTCCCTAGCTGGCAAAAAAGCTTGCAAAAATGTGATCACGCCAGTTAATTTTGGTGATCTCTATCACCAGCTAGTAATATCCGGAGATCTACAGAGCTTTTTAAGTTATAGCTCAAAGAATATCTAGTTCCTAATGATTGCCAAAGTTTTGCAGCACACACTGAGTCAAATCCTACAATTTGAGTTCAAGTGTACCAATGAATGAACGCAAAATGGAGGTTAGCGGCCAAAAATTCTATAAATAACTGATAGAGGACTGAGCTAACAGATAACCGACAGCATCAAGTTGAAGATGGGGGCAGAGGGACTTGAACCCTCACGACTTTTCAGTCAACGGATTTTAAGTCCGTAGCGTCTACCATTCCGCCATGCCCCCAGAGAATTAACTGCGGCCACACAACTCGAAACCGCACCTCTGCCAATCTACCTTGTTTATTGCATCATTAAATGGGTCACTTATCAACGTTGTTTTGAGATTTCTCAAGGTTTAGGAAAAGTTTAGAGAACTCGATCGCCGAGTTAACCCACAAAACTTTTTGCCTGAGAGTTCAAATCGCAGCAACGAGAGCAAAATCAACCGTCGCGAATTACAAAGCCCTGAATTGGTCTACGCGGCAGACTTCATTCTTTGAGTCGCGTTGCCGAGCGCACTTGCGAAGCGAACACCATTTGTCAGCCTCAACTCGCTCCCTTACTCAATCGTTCACCTTAGAAAACACGATTGCAGAAAAGCTTTCCTCTGGTTGAAAAACGGTAGTATAGATGGGTTATACCCCTTCTTACTGTCGTAAAAGCATGGAAGTTGCACTTTTATACTTGGCTCTAGGTGGAGCTTATCTAGTCGCCGTCCCCCTTGCTATTTTCTTTTACCTTCAGGCTCGTTGGTACGTCGCACCCTCCTTTGAGCGCGGCTTTATGTACTTTCTGGTCTTCTTTTTCTTTCCGGGCTTGTTGGTGCTGAGTCCATTTTTGAACTTTAGACCCAAGCGGAGAACGATTTCGGCCTAGATGTAGGGATGAAGGATGAGGGATGAGGGATAAACTTGTTGAAACGCTTTGAGCGATCCTTCATCCGAATCGAGCAGCTATTATTTGGGTTGACAATGCGACGAATTGATGTAGTCGGGATCACGTTAGGCGTGTTTTTGGTGGGAGGATTGGCCTATCTGCTGCTAGAAACGATCGGACTCGACAGCATGAGCGCCGGAATTTGGAGCCAGGTGCTGTTGGTTGGGGCAATTATCGTTTGGGTTGTGACTTACCTGACGCGGGTTTTGTCACAAAATATGACCTACAATCAGCAGCTACAGGACTACAAAGAAGCCGTCTTGCAAAAGCGTCTCGAAGAACTCACCCCCGAAGAGTTAGAAAAACTTCAGGCAGAAATTGAGCAAGAAAACCAGGCAGGCAAAGGGCAGAAAAAAGCAAAGCACTAATTGAGAGCCTTCCCTATTCGTCCTAAACTAGTCCTAAACAAATTGGGTTTAAGGACAGCAATGACTTCAGTTTCTCAATGCTTCGATCGTCTGCGAGATCAGGCCCAGTGTGCGCTTATTCCCTTTATTACGGCGGGTGATCCCGATTTAGAAACGACGGCCAAAGCATTAAGGATTCTCGATCGCTGTGGGGCTGATTTGATTGAGTTGGGTGTTCCTTACTCTGATCCCTTGGCGGATGGGCCCGTCATTCAGGCTGCCGCTACTAGAGCATTAGAGCGAGGCACCCGACTGGATGACGTGTTGGCCATGGTCAAAAACGTTGCGCCAACGATTCGTGCGCCCCTGATCCTCTTCACCTACTACAACCCAATTTTGAATCGAGGCATCGATCGCTTTCTTCAGGATTCATCCGCAGTGGGAGTCAAAGGTCTGGTTGTGCCAGATTTACCCCTAGAGGAAGCAGACAGCCTGCTAAAACCTGCGATCGCTCACGGGATTGAAGTCATTCTTTTGGTCGCCCCCACCAGCCCTCAAGAACGGATTGCGGCGATCGCCCAACAGTCTCAAGGTTTTGTCTATCTGGTCAGCACGACGGGCGTAACGGGAATGCGAAGTCAGATGCAAACGCGAGTCAAAGATTTATTGCTAGAACTGCGTCAGGTGACCGACAAGCCGATCGGGGTTGGATTTGGCATTTCTCAGCCCGACCAGGCGCACCAAATTATGGAATGGGGATCTGATGCAGTCATTGTCGGCAGTGCCTTTGTAAAGCGATTATCAGAGGGGACTCCAGCCGAGGGACTGAGGGCGATCGAAGAATTTTGCCAAAGCTTGAGGGCGGCGATCATCTCAGAGTGATTCTCAAAACAATTTCCCCCCGATTTCGTCTCGCCATTTGAGAAAAAACCAGGGGGAAGATGAGCGATCGGATTCGATCGAATTAGAACAGTGTGGGGATCGCTCCCCGCCTAGTGCCTACTTGAGAATCCCAAAGTAGTAAGCTGCAACCACAAAGTTGCCCACTAAAAGCACCAGGGCCCAAAACGTGCGAAACGGATAGGGAGGTTTGCTCGTCTTAATCGTTGCACCAGAAGCGCTCTTTGCTGTCATAAAGGGTTCTCCATATTTAGTGACCATCTCTAGGGATACCAAAACAAGGGCATTTTTGAGGTAAATTTCGGTTAAGCAGGGAGCGTAAAGAGTACAGAGCCAAGTGTGAGGTGTGGGACAAAGGAGTTTAGCTTAATCAAAACTTAAATTTCTCTGATCTCTCATCCCTCTTCGCCTGCATGATAAGAACTCCGAACCAGGGGAGCCGATCGCACATGAGAAAATCCTAGATCACGGGCGATCGCGCCTAGACGCTCAAATTCATCAGGATGCCAGTATTTTTGGACGGGGAGATGAGCCAGCGAGGGACGCATATATTGCCCGATCGTCAGACGATCGCAGTTTATCGCTCTCAAATCCTTTAGCGTTTCGATCACTTCTGCTTCGGTCTCCCCGTGACCCAACATCAGACCGGATTTGGTGGGAAGGGTGGACTCGATCGCTTTGACAATTTGAAGGACTCTGAGAGAGCGATCGTACTTTGCCCCCCGTCGTACCGGATTTTGTAAGCGTCTTACCGTCTCGATATTGTGGTTGTAGCAAGCAGGCTGAAGGGCAACAATGGTAGAAACTCGCTGAAATTGGAGATCTTCAGACGTGCAGCCCGCTTCTCGTCCGCCCCAAAAATCAGGAGTCAGCACCTCTACCTCAGTCGTGGAATTGACTTGTCGAATGTGAGCGATCGTCTGAGCAAACCAGCCTGCTCCCTGATCGGGCAAATCGTCTCGCGCTACCGAAGTCAGCACCACATATCGCAGTCCTAACAAGCGAACGGATTCTGCCACTTTCTGAGGTTCGTCTAAGTCGAGCGGCATCGGAGCGTGACCCTTGTCCACCTGACAAAAGCCACAGGCACGAGTACAAACTGGCCCCATCAAGAGAAAGGTCGCTGTCTTTTGGGCATAGCACTCGCCCCGATTGGGGCACCGACCCTCTTCACAAATCGTATGGATCTGACGCTGCTTGATGATGCGCTGCACAGTTGAAATTTCGCTGGCTTTGCCGATCGGTCGTCGCAACCACTCAGGCAGGTTAGCAAGCTCTAACTTTTGTGCAGATGATGCTGGAAGAATTGCAGGATGGGGGTTGGAAGCCATAAAAGGGAGAACACTGGGTCGCGATTTGGTGTACTTTGTGAGTTTAGTGCTAGAAATATTGAATATCCACATTTTCCCTTTTCGCAGCATACACGCGCACTTTTTGGTCAGAGGGGTACACTAGTTGATGCGATTCAGGTCGTTTTGCCCTGCCTTTGATTTTAATTGAGGGTTTGTCAACCTTACCGCGATCGCTTTCGCAGTCCACCGCGCTTATTTCACTTTTATCAGGGTTTCGTCCTCCAACCGGATCAAGCGGCCGTCAAATCTGCCGTAACCCGTCACACCTAATTGTTTTTTGCAGTCGCTTCTACAGGAGTTCAGTTGTGGCAAGTCACAAAATCGTAGTCATTGATGACAGCGCCGTGATCCGGAATATGGTTCGCGATATGTTGCCCAAAGGTAATTTTGAAGTTATGGAAGCCAAAGACGGGGTTCAGGGGATCAACCTGATTCGTCAAGAGCGTCCCAATCTGATCATGCTAGATTTTCTGCTGCCTCGAATGAGCGGTTGGGAAGTGTTTCAGCAAATTCAGACTCAGCCAGAGCTACAGAGCATTCCGCTGGTGCTGATGTCCGGTCGCAAAGAAGAAGTGACCGAGAAGCTGCAAGAGCCGTTTGAATACTTTGAGTTTGTGCAAAAGCCGTTTGATCAAAAGATTTTGATCGACGCGATCAAGATGGCGATGTCAAAGGCAAAACGTCGCCCTGCTGCGGCTCCGGTGGCTTCGGGAGGTGGAGCGGCCGCCAGCGGTGACATTCAAGCGCTAAACGCCAAGATTGCCAAGATGCAAGCTGAAATCGATGCGCTCAGGAAACAGCAGGGGCAGATTTTAGCCTTCATCAAGCAAAAGTTGAAGTAAATCTGGAAAAGACCCAAGTTTTATCCGATTGGGTATGAAGTCGATCGAGCCTTTTCGCTGCTTGTCTTAATGCGAATTCGATCAGGCTCTCTGCGTCGTTATCCAGTCCTTCAGCCCCATAAATCCCCATTCTGACGAACTTTGATGTCGAGTATTTGGCTCAAAGTTTTGAGTTGAGTAGGGGAGGCGACGCTTGGGGTATTGAATTCACATCCGATCGCCAGAGTCTTAATCGAGATCTCTTCTGCCCTCTAGAGCGCGGGCCAGAGTCACTTCGTCAGCGTATTCTAGATCACCACCCATCGGTAGCCCAAAAGCAATGCGAGTAACGCGAGTGAAGGGTTTGAGCAGGTGTCCGACGTAGAGCGTGGTGGTTTCTCCTTCGACACTGGGACTAATCGCGAGAATGACTTCTCCAATTTTTTGTTGACTAACGCGACGGACTAGCTGTTGAATGTGTAGCTGTTCGGGGCCGATGCCGTCGATCGGGGAGATCAGCCCACCCAACACATGATATTTGCCTCGATATTCACGAGTTTTTTCTAGCGCGATCACATCTCTAGAGTCCGCAACCACACAAATCGTTGCACTATCTCGATTAGCAGCGCGACAAATATCACAAACTGGCTCGGCTGATAGGTGAAAACAAACAGAACAGAAGCCCACTTGCAGCTTGGCCTCAACGATCGCCATTGCCAGCGCTTTTGCTTCTTCTTCGGGGCGCTTGAGAATGTGGAGAGCTAACCGTTGGGCTGTTTTGGGGCCAACACCAGGGAGGTGCTGAAGTTGCTCAATGAGACGAGCGAGGGGGCGTGTGTAAACCGTTTGCGTTCCTCCAAATTCTTGTTGATCTTAGCGTAGGGTGGGGGATCTTGAGAGGGATGAGGGAGAACCTTCGTGAGGAGGGAGGAGGGAGGAGGGAGGAAATAAAGTGGGAACTAGCTTTATTCCTCGTCTATGAGATAGTGTATGCCTTTTGGTGTGGAGATCATTCCTTAACCAGGGGGCCATTCCATTGGTCTACCGCCGAGAATGTGGAGGTGAAGATGATACACCGTTTGGCCACCGTCTTCGCCTGTGTTGATGACGACTCGGTAGCCGTTGGTCAGTCCGACCTGTTGGGCGACTCGTTTGGCGGTTAGGAGTAAGTGCCCCATTAGAGCATGGTCTTGAGATTCGGCATCTGAAAGTTTGGCGATCGCTTGTTTGGGAATCACCAAAATATGAACGGGCGCTTGAGGATTGACATCGCGGAAGGCAAGGGCGAGATTATCTTCGTAAACAATGTCGGCAGGGATTTCTTTGCGAATAATCTTGCCAAAAATGGTGTCGTTGTCGCTCATGGCAGGCTGCGGGTTGCGATCGCGCTGGTTTCAAAGGCTTTCTAGTTGCATAATCTCACGAATTGGGTCGCTAAAGACTGATTAATTTCTCAACGCATTGCCCATTGACCCTAGAGGCGACTATCTTCTGAATGCGGTGATCGTTTACTCAGCCATGTAAAAAAATCGCATTCTGTTCTTTGAGTAGAGCGAGTGCAGAAGCTCACAACTAAGCTCTGAAACAGCTATCTGCTTCAACTGCATACAGAACGATTTCTATAGTTGGATACAAAAATGTAAGTTTGATTACACTCTGAACTGATACTCATCTCAGTCAGGCGCAGCGTATTTCTTTGACCTTAATTTAGCTATAAAAAGTTAGTTTTTACAATCACAGAATAGATGCTTGCCTCTCTCCGGGACTCAGAATTCACAAAGTCCCATCCTCATAATCTGCTGTATCAATCAATCCTACGAAAGACTTCTATCGATAAGCAAGGAATTCTCAATAGATGCTTCTCGAAGTTAGGTTACGACTTTGTAGTACCTTGGATAGTCAATGACCTGTATTCATTTTTTTCTAATCCTCAAAGACGCATTAGGACGTTTTGAGCCTTCTTGTCTGTCATGCATTCGCGTGATCGGGCATTAGAAAAAGATGCTGTGGGGATTTGATTAAGACTTAGTGTGTTCGCTAAAAGCGTGTGTTTCTCGGTTGCTGTCAATCCTTTTGAGCAGTTGCTGCTAGTGCAATTACCTGTTTTAGGGTATTGAGTTTTCAAGAACTCTAGTCGTCTACTTCATTACCTTGATGCTTACCAATCAGATATGGGTTGACTCTTTGCAACATTGATGGACTGCGATCGGATTCTCCGAGGTTCCGCCTAATGGAAGCCAATGCGATCGACTCAATTAGACAGCCGATCCTGACATCCATTCTTTAAGACAACCCTTTACTTACCAGGCAATCTTTGTGTTAGAAGCATGTGTATTTGCGACCGTAATGTGCGGTTTTTTTGGCATTCTTTTTAAGAAAAATCTAGTGATGAAAATCATCTCAATGGATGTCATGAGTACGGGGGTGATTGCCTATTACGTGCTAATTGCATCGCGGAGTGGCTTGCTTACGCCCATTCTCACAGGCGACCCCAAAGGAAATTATGCTGATCCGATTCCCCAAGCTGTCATTTTGACAGCGATCGTCATTGGCTTTTCGATTCAAGCCCTGATGCTGGTTGGCGTAATGAAACTGGCACGAGACAATCCGACTTTAGAAACTCGCGAAATTGAGCGAAATAACGCCCCATGAACACCCTCACCCTGATTTGGATTGCTCTACCGTTTTTTGTAGGGTTCATTAGCTATATGCTCCCTCGGTTCGATCGCTACCTTTCATTGGCAGTGGCGATCGCTTCTCTGGCTTATGCGCTCTGGCTCTTTACTACTCCACCTCTGACGCTACAACTGCTGAATAGCTTTGGCGTAACTCTGGTGGTTGACTCACTCACTGGCTTCTTTGTCCTGACGAATGCGCTGGTGACAGCCGCCGTCATTCTCTATTGTTGGAACACGGGCAAGACCGCTTTCTTTTATCTGCAACTCACCATTTTGCATGGGAGCGTCAATGCTGCGTTTGCCTGTAACGACTTCATTAGTTTGTATGTCGCTCTAGAAGTGATTAGTATTGCGTCATTTCTGTTGATTGCTTATCCTCGCACCGATCGATCAATCTGGGTTGCGTTGCGCTATCTCTTTACCAGTAATGTAGCGATGTTGTTTTATCTGGTTGGCGCAGGATTGGTTTATCAAGCCAGCCATTCCTTTGCGTTTACCGGATTGCGCGAGGCACCCCCAGAAGCCCTTGCTCTGATCTTTCTGGGGCTTTTAGTCAAAGGAGGCATCTTTGTATCGGGGCTGTGGCTGCCGTTGACTCACTCTGAATCAGAAACACCCGTGTCGGCGATGCTGTCAGGTGTGGTCGTCAAAGCAGGAGTCTTACCGCTCGTTCGGTGTGCCCTTTTGGTAGAAGAAGTTGATCCGCTGATTCGGCTGTTTGGGGTGGGGACGGCGCTATTAGGTGTTGGGTATGCTGTTTTTGAAAAAGACACCAAGCGAATGCTGGCATTTTCCACCGTTTCGCAGTTGGGCTTTATCTTAGCGGCTCCCGAAGTTGGAGGATTCTATGCGCTGACACATGGATTAGTTAAATCAGCGCTGTTTCTAATTGCGGGCGTGTTGCCCAGCCGCGACCTCAAAGAATTACAGCATCAGCCGATTCATACCCCGATCTGGATTGCGCTCGTGGTTGCCAGCTTCTCAATTTCGGGCTTTCCGTTGCTGTCGGGCTTTGGGGCGAAAGTGTTGACGATGAAAAGTTTATTACCCTGGCAAGCGATCGGGATGAATATTGCAGCCTTTGGAACGGCTATCGTGTTTGCTAAATTCATCTTCTTGCCTCGACAAAGCCAACCCGAACAAGTCAAAGACATCCAGCCTGGGTTTTGGGCAGCCGTGATTTTATTAATTGGGGGACTGGTTTTAGCGAATGTCGTGTACTACGAGGCTTATAGTCTTGCCAATATCATCAAACCTTTGGCGACGATCGCTCTTGGTTGGCTGGCCTACTTTCTGGTCTTTCGTCAAACCGTTTTCAAACTGCCGCGCCTATTAGAGCAATTTGATCATCTAGTGGGAGTCATGAGTTTGATGTTAGTTCTATTGTTTTGGATGGTGATGGCATGATTGGATCGCTTAATGTAATGCTGCGGCTGATCATTTGGTTTCTGCTCACAGCTAATTTGAGTGTGGCAAACATTATCATTGGGTTTTGTGTCGCCTTATTGTTGCCGCATAGCAAGACAACTCTGGGAGCCTTGAAAGATTGGCTGCGGGTGCTGTGGGAGATTGTTGTTGCCATTCCTCAAGCGTATATGGAGGCCTTTGAACTGATCTTTCGCCCTCATACTCAAGAAGACATCACAATGGAGCGGGTCAAACAACGGCGATCGCCCGGTTTGATTTTTCTCGACATCTTTCTCATTACCTTTACGCCCAAAACTATTGTTGTCAAGTACCACGAAGCAGGCTGGTATGAAGTACATCGGGTACAACGGCGGCGAAAACGGGCTGATTAAACCAGACTCAACAGGCAGCAGCTCAACCAAATTATTAAGACGACTCAAAAAGGAAAGACATGAACCTGGTTTTGATTGCAATGATTTTGGCGTTACTCATTCCGATGTATCAGGCCTGGCAGGATGATGATATTTGGCAAAAGATGTTAGCGTTCGCCAGCATTGCGACCAAGACTTCGGTGATGATTTTAGTCGTTTCTGTCCTGCGGGATGACTGGATGATTGGGGTGGCTGGCGTAATCATCTTGAGTGTGGGAAATGCTGGATTAATGCTATTAGCACAGGTGATCAAACGGATGAGTGCATTATGACAAGTGTCTTTATTAACGTTCTTAGCTATTTCTGCATTGCAGTCGGACTCTTCTTCTGGTTT
>NZ_JBJPHS010000132.1:0-15867 GCF_052939495.1 Phormidesmis sp. 146-12
GCTAAGACACTAGCTAGAGTTTCTCGGAGGTAACTTGCACAATTATACGTAGGGATCATCACCGACCAGAGGGGACGTGGAATGCCATCAACGACCGGGGGAATTGTCGGGAGGTGCTGTGAATTGATCATTATTCGTTTCAGAAGTACTGTTAGGACAATTAAAGTGACGATTTATGGGAGGGCTGTTGAGTCGTTTTGGTAAGTCTGTGTAGGGTGTGCGATGCTCTGATGCTGTAGCCTGGACACTTCCTGGATTGCTAAATCCGTTGCTCTTTGGATTACCTGATTAACCCGTCTGTCCTCTGGACTCATCCTCATCAGGCGATAATACTCGCGCAGCTTTCTGTGCCAGGATAGTTTAGTCGGAACTGAAATTCCTCTGAGAGACTTTAGAATAATTTCAGAGTAAGTTGTGCCTTCAATTAACTTCAATAGGTAGTTTGGCTGCAAACGTCTGGAGGAGATTAGATGAGTGAGTTTTAGGGCGGTGAATAATCCTATACCTAAGCCGATATCACAAGCTGTAAACGCTAAATCGACATCTCCACAAGACAGTAGTATTTCATTTTTCTGTCCTGAGCCTTTTCGGTCTAAACATTGTCTAATTGGATTATGTTCAGCTAAAGTAGCATATCTTTTTGCTACAGTTTGGCGCACGCATAACCCAGCACCATAGGGAACTATACTATTCTGATATTGGTTAGACCACTGGTCTTTGTCAAACTCTCTAATTGTTAAGTAGGGTAAATGTGGTTTTGTCCATGCGATCGGCTGCACTTCAAATTCGGCTCGGATTTGTCCTCCCCAAGCACCGAGAAATGGAAAATTTTGGCTGATCTTCAGGGACACTTCGAGATAGTCTGCGTCGAGAACATTATCATCATCAACGAAGATAATTGTTTCTGTTTTAGCTTCTCGAATGCCTCTTAAGCGAGCAGGTGTTAATCCTAGCTGGGATTCCACAATCACTCTGCAAAATTCCGGTAAGTTTAGATCGCTGTGCTGCACTAGTGCTGGCTGGCTGGCGTTGTCGATTACAACCAATTCCCACAGATCTTTAGTCAGGGTCTGATCAACCAGCGCTAATAGAACCTTGTTGAAGTAGTCTACCCTTGGATTATGGGTACAGATAACAATGCTCAACAACTTATTCATTGGAAGGACTCCTTCAGCTAAAAGAGGAACATTAATCCTTTACTTAACCGTGATTTAGAATCTGCACAGATCAAGATGCCGATGTGCAACGTAAGCATGGAGGTGTATTTCTGCTTAGGACTTCAGAAACTAACAGATGGGTTAGTTCATAACTTAGCCTGCACTCTGTGGTAAAGAGCGATTACCTCCCACTACAGCCTTCGGGTCATCTTAAGTAGAGTTCATCTACAACTTCAATCTGCATAGCATCTGCACCAGTGTCTTGCATGAGAACACTCTTTGATGTTTCTTGCAAATACACAGTTACAGTTTGGAATCATCACCGACTGCTGAGGGTGGTTAGCCTCAGATGGAACAGATGGGCGGGCGTAATAAAGATACTGCTCATTCACAATCATTACCCTACTTAGCCTCTTGAAGAAGAAAGTTACGCAGTTGCTTACCGACTGCCTCTGAAGAGAAATATTCCTCTACTCGCTGCCGTGCTCGTTTTCCCCACTGCTGCCGTAATTCCTCGTCATCTAAAACACGACCAAGAGCTAAAGCAAAGGCTGTTGAGTCACCTCGAGGAACTACCACTCCACCTGAAATTTCACCCTCTTTAATAATGTCTGGAATACCCGATGCGTCTGCGGCAATAATAGGTAAGCCACAAGCCATTGCTTCAGTAGGGGCAACTGGAAAGCCCTCCACTCGCGAGGGAAAAGCATAAACATCCCCTGCTGAGAGGATGCGTCGAATCGTGAGGCGATCAACGTACTGGTCAATCCAATGAATGTTATGACTTAGAGGAGTTTCAAGCCGTTGGCGAAGCTTTTCTGCATCGGTTCCCATCCCCACGAGCAGCAGCCGCAAATCTTGACTTGGACGTTCGTGACACACTTGTTCCCACGCTTCTAACAAAACATCTATCCCTTTAACGTACAACTCGACGCGACCATGCCAAACGACAACACAAGCATCATCAGGCAAATTCAGTGAAGCTCGTGCTTCGATCCGATCAATGGGATTCCAAAAGTTCAAGTCGATCGGGTTAAAGATTTGGGCAATTTTCGCATCTGGCAAATGGTAGCGATCGCGAACTCGCTGAATTTCGGTTTGTGGTGCAATCACTAAACCTGCACAGCCTTTCATTACTAACGGTCGCAGTAATCGAGCGATGAGGTTGCCATCCCAAGAACTACCTTGAAAGGTTGCAAATATGGGCAAGCGCATCCATTGTCCCAAAAGCGTACATACATCGAACCGGGCATACTCATATTCCTGGCAGAAAATTGCACAGCACTCCTCCCGCTTAAGTTCACGAGCAAGCAATCCCAATGGAGTTATGAGATAGGGAGCAACCTCCGTAAGAACTCTGAAGAGAATACGACGAACACCCTGAACATTACCAAATAGTTGCTTGACGTTCCACCCAAACGATGGATAAGGAGCGATCATATAACGGCGAATCGCTAAATAACCTTTAAGGGCAGGTAAAACGAGAATGGTTGCGCCTGTAGACTCATGCTGGAACCTCATAACTTCTGAAGTCTGCGATGAAATCAGCACCAGAATGGTTCGTACACCAGCAAGTTGTAAAGAATGCACATAACCTAGCATCCAGCCACCTGGGCCTTCCTGGCAAAAAGTCTCTAGCGAAACCCCAATACTGTCCAGGAAATCTTCCCAGACATGTCCCCAAGGGATTAAAGCGATCGTAGGCTCTTGGTGACCTATAGTTTCATTTATATCGTTGTGGTGTTTGGGAAGCAGTTTAATCATCTTGGACTTTCTGGGTTACGTTTAATTAATGAGCATTTCTAGGGGTAGAACTCTCCATTCTTCTCTATCTGAAACACGCGAAATAGCATGTTATTATGCATTGCTTCTCAATGCTGTAATGAACTTGCTGTGAAATAATATTTAGGCACTAAAGTCATTACGCTCCCTAGCTACTATAGAATAAGCATTAATGGTGCTTAGATTTTCAGCGTCATATAGTGCCGAATTTGGTTAACGATGTTTGTCCGATCGTAAAGGCGAATCGCCGTCTCTCGTGCAGCCGTTCCAAGTTGTTCACACAGACGATCGTTCTTCAGAAGTTCTAAGCAAGCTTCAGCAAACTTTTCAGGAGAATCACACTGCAAATATTCGCGCCCGCTTTGCATTTGAAGACCTTCAGCCCCAATCCCGGCAGCGACGATCGGTTTACCATAGGCTGCGGCTTCGATCATTTTGACTCGTGTTCCTCCACCCGAAAAAATGGGACAGCAAACAACTCGAACTCGCTGATAGAGGGCTGTCAAATCATCCACAAATCCAGTAAACTCAACACCTGGGACTCCACGATCGTAGCTACGAATATTTTGAGGCTCCATTCCTGCAATAATCAAGCGTGCTTCTGGAGTTTTGCGATGGATGTTTGGCCAAACTCTTTCAATCAGAAAGTTTGCCGCGTTGATGTTGGGCATATAGCTGTAGGTACCAATAAAAAGTAATGTCGGTTCAGGGGTAATTGGTTGAGGCGGAGGAATAGAAACAGCATTAGGAATTGTGGTTACTCCAGGTAATCGCCACTGTTGAGTTAGGTAATTCTGATCTTGTTCAGAGCAAACAAACGTTGAACTTGCTTTGCGAACTGCCTGACATTCGCCCCAAAGGAGAGCAGGAACTTGTGAGTAGTATAAGTTTGTAAGTAGGTTTCTAGGGGGTTGACGGATGCTGCGGAGGAGTTTTCTATGTTCAATGTCATCTAGATCGAAGAAGATAGGAGGAAGCGATCGCTGAGTTAACAAAGCAGGAGACATTGAGTTGAGGCGATGAATGAAGATCGCATCTGGCTTGAGATCTAGGCACTCCTCAAATGCCTTAACCTGCTTAGATCCGCTTGCAGGAATCATCTCTGGCTGCTCAAAGAAGTTCAAGATGCCTGCCTTTTGCAGCTTCCACTTAGGTAGACTAACCGGAGGGGTCGATCGTGCACATAGAAATAGAGTCAAGCCTGAATGCCAAGAACGACGCAGAGTAGATTCTACTTGTGCAGTTGCTAATGGAGAAATGTCTACTTCTGAGGATACGTAAAATAGCATGTCGAGATGAGTTACCTCGTTTAATGCTTCAACAAACATCAGCATACGGTTATAGATGCCGACGGTTTTGTAATTTGGATAGAAACTATTTGAGATGAATAGAACTCGCATTTCGTTGACCTGCGGAAATTAATCCAACTTAAAATTGGTTGGTTTCATGCGTTTGATTTTGAGGTAGCTGATAGCTTTTAACTGGAGATGTGGAAGTTTATTCGCTATTCAGCAACTTTCGTATCATGCTGCATCTGGTGATACTTCCAAAGCTTGCCGCGTAGCGCCAATAGCTCCTGATAGTTGCCCTGTTCCACAATTTGTCCTTTCTCAAGAACCACTACTTTGTCAGCTTTAGCAATGGTGGATAGACGATGCGCGATCACAATTACCGTCCGACCTACCGACAGCTTCTCGATCGCGTCTTGAATCAACCGTTCTGATATCGAATCCAACGCACTGGTCGCTTCATCCAAAATCAGAATTTCGGGGTTTCGTAGTAGAGCACGAGCAATCGCAAGGCGCTGACGCTGACCACCAGACAAGCGCACACCCCGATCGCCCAACAATGTATCAAAGCCTTCAGGCATATCGCGAATAAAATCGAGAGCATTTGCCCACTGAGCCGCCTCGATAACTTCTGCCTCTGACGCTTCAGGACTCCCATACGCAATGTTGTCGCGAACACTGGCATTAAAGATGAAAGTATCCTGACTGACCACCGCCAGCTTGCGTCGGAGTGAATTAACTTCAAATTGACGCAAATCTACACCATCTAATCGGATTTGTCCCTGAGTCGGGTCGTAAAATCGCGGAATCAAGTCTACTAAAGTCGATTTACCTGCACCCGAAGATCCAATTAGAGCGGTCATTTTACCTTGTTCGATCGTCAGAGTAATATCTTGTAGAACTAGATTCAGGGGATCATAACCAAAGTCTACTGCCACAAACTCGATCGCTCGTCTCAAACCCAAGAATTGCTGTGTACCATTGTCGAAGTAAGTCTTGTCCTGTGTTTGGAGCAGTTTCTTTAAGCGATCGGCAGCCCCTTTGACGAAATTAAGCTGCATTCTAGTGCCATTGACCTCTTGCAAAATAGGAACCAGCCGAAACAGCACAAAGAAAAACGTTAGTAATGAAGCGACCTGAAGTGTTCCCTGAGCTACGAAGAAGGTGAACGAAACCACAATCATCACAATCAGAATGGTAGTCGCGATGCTTTCTCCTAACGGTCTGACGATCGCCATCGCGACCACGGCTCTCTTAGAGGTACTTACTAAATCAGAACTTGCCCGATAGTAGCGTTGACGCTCAAAATCATGTGCTGCAAAAGCATGGACTGTGCGAATCCCATTGATAAATTCGATCGCTCTTGACGTAAAGTTCTCGCTGGCAATGGAAACCGCATAACCTGCTTCTCGCACTCGCGCATTCAAAGTAGAGATTCCGACTATCAGTAGGGTAAAGAGGAGGAGTGCAGCGATCGTGACTTGCCAAGAAATTAGAAATAGCGCTGTAAAATAAACCGTCGAGGTCAACAATCGAGTAATTAGAAACGCAGTCCCGCTAAAAACGGTTTTAAACCGCTCAATCTCGGTAGTAATCGTATTGACCAGTTCACCAGAACGAGTGGTAACAAAAAACTTGAGTTGGACTGCCTGAAGCTGCTCAAAAATTCGTTTCCGCAGCCGATCCATCAGCAAGAACTGAGTAGTTTCAGTGTAGATAGAGGATAGATAGCCGAGCGTCGATCGTAGCCAGGTGGTCAATAGAATAATCCCAGACAGACGATAGAGCCGATTCGTCGCCGATGCCTGACTGCCCAAAACCCACTGATCCAACCACTGAATCCCAGTTTGAAAAGCAGCAGCATCCGGTGTGGTCAGACTTTGCAAAAAAGACATCAGCAACCCAATTCCAACACCTTCCAACGCAGCTGCCAGCAAAGAGAAGACGATCGCTAGAATAGCCACACGAGGAAAATACTTAAACTCTCGCAAAATCAGATAATGATCTTGCCAAAACCGGGTTGTCCTCAGCAGTTTGTAAAGAGGCGAGCGGATTAGAATCATGCCTTGTCTATAAGCTCCCAATTAACTTCTATGCACTTAGTTAGAATCTTTTCAGAAGGAACTAATAAGTCCCAAATTCTGGAATTACCCTGGAAATCCTCAGCAAAGATGCCTAATTTTAGTCACACTGTCCCTACCATCCCACCTTCCTAACTAGCAAACAAGCTTTAACGGAAGGCTACGTTGGAGGAACTGAGATCTTAAAGACCGTCAAAGTCCACTCCGAAAGAATTCTAAAACGATTGAGTTGTCGATCGTCGTTTCTGAAGTTAGTAAGCGCCAAACCCCGAAAGTACTTTGGGAATCGTCAGCAGCAAAAACTTAAAGTCTTGCCACAGTGACCAATCCGCCAAATACTGAAGATCCCGTCGATTCACCGCATCCAAATCCAACTGGTGCGATCGCCCCTCTACCTGCCATGCCCCCGTGATTCCTGGTAGTGCATTCAGTCGATGTTGTAGTGCAGGTTCAATTCGCACAGCGTCATACAACGCCCACGGACGCGGGCCCACTAGGCTCATCTCTCCACGCAACACATTCAACAATTGCGGCAATTCATCCAGACTATAGCGACGCAGCCAATAGCCGAGTGGCGTAATGCGGGGATCATCTTTGCGCTTATGTAGCCCTGGTTGATCCGTCATGACTTGATGGTGCAAGGCTTCTGCATTAACAACCATCGAGCGAAACTTGATGATCTGAAACAGCCGACCCCGTTCTCCGACTCGCCATTGACGAAAAAACAGAGGGCCTGGCGAAGTAAGGACGATCGCGACTATAATGCCAATCATCAAAGGACTTAACAACACAAGCAACAAGGCTGCTGTAGAGACATCGAGCGATCGCTTCACCCACCAGCTAATAGAATTTTGCCAGCGCGGAAGTTGTCGGGTGACTGGAATGCGTAAATAAGTAAGTTTGCCTGCCTGCTGACAAGCCTGTGCCCAGAGTCGCAATCGAGCTTCACCTAGTTTGACATCCAGCTTCACCAGTTTGATGGGCGATCGCTGCAAACAGTCAGCCAAGGACTGCGAATCGCGAATCGGCGGAAAAACCATTCCACGATTTTGAGACGCATACTCAACAATTAGTTGCTTTCGTCGCCACCGAAGGTCGTAGTGAGTGGTTGGAATAAACTCAGTGGCAGTGGGTAGCGGGCAGTAGTCCAGAATAGAGAGGGATGGATTCATGATCTAAGAAGCTTGAGCTTGATAAAGGGTATCTATCGTGGCAACCTGAGTAGAGCCATTGGCAACCACTCCAACGAGATTTAACGAACTGAGAGCAGCGATCGCTTGAGTCACCTCATCGCGCGTCACTCGTCCCATGCGTCCCACCAAAATCACTCCTCCACAGCAGGAAGCCGCCAGTATGGTATCGACCATCCCCAACACAGGCGGCACGTCGAGCAGAACTAGATCATAGGATTGCTCAAACTTTGCCACCACTTCCCGCATCCGTCGAGAACTGAGTAGTTTTGCGGGATCACTCGGAATGGGGCCAGAGGTCAGCACAGCAATGTTGCCGCGTAAACTAGAATTCTGCTGAGTATCAATGTCTTGGGGCAGTGGAGCATTGCTAGTAAGGAGGGTAGAGAGTCCCTGATCGTTGGGGAGATTTAGAATCTGGTGCAAACTGGGACGACGTAAGTCTGCATCAATCAACAACACCCGTTGGTGAAGTCGCGCTGCACTAATTGCTAACCCCATAATCAGCGTTGATTTGCCTTCTCCCGCGAGCGCAGACGTGACGACCAAAGAGTTTAATGGCTGACCCTTCGTCAAAAGCTGAATGTTTTGATAGAGCAAATCCAGTGATTCTCGCATCGATCGCTCTTGAAGAATCTGATTGAGCGAAGGCGGTAACTCTCTAGTCTTGCGAAAAGGCAGACTCAGCATCGTAGGATTGAGACCCTCCTGGTCCGCTAATTCAGGAATCACACCCAACAGCGGCACAGGAGACTGCTTTTCTAGCTCATCCGAACTTCGCACAGCACTGTCAGCAGCATCACGAGCAAAGGCTGCAATCCCACCCAAAAACAATCCTGCTACGACTCCCACTAATACGTTTCTAGAGAGATTAGACCCCGACGGGAAGCCGAGTTGAGGTTCTTCGACAACTTGCCAGTCAAAGCCTCCGCGCGCAATTTCTAAGCCAAGTTCTTGACGAGCTTTGAGCAGTTCCCGCAAGGTTTCACGATTGAGTTCAACTTCTGGCTGTAGTCGTCCGTAGGCAGCGAGCAGCTTAGGAAATCGCTTTAGGGCTTCTCGTACTTGCTGTTCTGTACTAAGTAGGCTGCTATAGCGGGCAACAGCGGCCTGAAGTTCTACCTGGGCGGTGGCGAGTTGACCTACTAGACCTAAGTCCAGAGTATTGAGTTGTCCTTTGGTCAAGAGGCTTTCATCAGTGCGGCTGACCAAATCAGTGCCCAGGATTCGTCCTGCTTCCTCGCGCAACAATCCTAAGAGCCGCTGACGCTGATCCACAAGCTGTTGGACAAAGGGCGTAGTGTCCTTAAATCTCAGACGTTGCTGCACAAGGGCTAAGTCATTTTTTTGCACCTCAACAAGTAGATTTTGATAGCGAGACGATTGACTTAACCGGGCTGAGAGGGTTGCTTCTTGAGGAGCCAGCGCTAGTTGTTGCTGTAAGGTGCTATAACGACTGCGGAGTTCTCGAATTTTGATGAGGCTGGATTGCTTCTCTTGTTGGATTTGCTGAAGTAGTGCAGCCTGCGTTTTGGCTTCTCCTTCGGGATCGATTAGTTCTTGTTCGCGTCGAAAATCTTCTAAAGCGGTCTCCGATCGCTTCATTTTGTCGCGAATCTGGGGTAGCTGCTCATTGATAAAAGACAGTCCTCGCCCTAATCGTAGGCGTTGTTGTTCGAGGTTATAGTCGAGATAAACTTGCTTAAGGGCTTTGAGAACTCGTTGTGTTTTGGCGGGATCAGTATCGGTATAGCTAATTTGAAAAATTTTCGTGGTGCCTTTGTCTGATCCGACTTTGGTATCTGTTCCGCCCAGCCCGATCGTTAATCCGCTTTTCAAACTCAGCACACTACTCGGATTATTCGCATCCAGTTCGGGATAGTCCGTCTGGAGCGATTTCATCGCTTTTTGCAACAAGGCTGAACTTTGCAGCAGACTAATCTGAGTAGCTGGGTCGATCTCCACATTAGAATCGGCAAAGTCTGTTGTTTTCTCGGCTTTGCCCTTGTAGTAAGGCTCCACTAACAACTGCATTGAGCTAGCGTAGCTCGTTGTTTGACGAGAGGCATAGTAGGCTGAAACTCCTAGCACGATCGTAAAGATGCTGGCAAACAAAAAGCGTCGTCGCCATAAGACAGTCAGAATTTGCCCGTAGC
Organism: Phormidesmis sp. 146-12; assembly: GCF_052939495.1. Lineage (NCBI taxonomy): Bacteria > Bacillati > Cyanobacteriota > Cyanophyceae > Leptolyngbyales > Leptolyngbyaceae > Phormidesmis > Phormidesmis sp. 146-12. Next base: position 9,656 of record NZ_JBJPHS010000132.1, read on the forward strand.
CCGGATCGGTTTCAGCCGTTGGTTTTGTGAGGTAAGTCGGATTCATGGCGGACGCAAAAAGAGGTGGGGAGGCAAGGCGGCTTAAATAGAAGGCACGACCTGATTGATCACGCGATCGACTTGACTAAAAAAAGCAGGCTCCGAAAAATGACGCACCACATGATCTCGAATCTGTTGATAGTTCCAGGAGATGTCTCTGGCTTCGACGATCGCCGTTTGCAGCGATTCGGGAGTTTGACGGTTAAAAAATACGCCCGTCTGCCCTGGAATTTGAGTATCCAACACGCCACCCGCACCATAGGCAACGACAGGCGTACCGCTGGCATTGGCTTCTACTGGAACTAGTCCATAGTCTTCTAACGCAGCTACTACAACAGAGCGGGCATTTGCCATCAAGTTTTGGCGTTCTGCATCACTGACATGACCGAGGAATTGAATGTTTTTGGAAGCGCGTGCCTGGAGGCGATCGCGTTCGGGCCCTTCCCCCGTGATCAGCAAAGGTAGCTCTAACCAGTTAAAGGCTTCAACAATTACATCGAGACGCTTGTAGCTAATTAGACGGGCCGAGGCGAGGTAGAAGTCTGCTTTGTGAGCGCAAAATCGGAAGCAGTTAGTATCGATTGGGTAGTTAATCACGATCGCAGCTTTGCCGTAGATCTGTCGAATCCGTTGAGCAACAATGGTGGAGTTAGCAATGTAGAGGTCAGGCTCTTGAGCATACTTGCGGTCAAAATCCCGCATTACGTGAAAGATTTTTTGCAATAGCGGATAGAAGCGTTGATAGTTGTAGTACTCCCGCAGATAGGTGCGAGTATCCCACAAAAACCGCGTGACATTGTGGCAAAAGCAAATGTGGTAGGCACTGGGTCGCTTTCGTACTGATTTGGCAAAGCTGGTACTGCTACTAATAATCAAGTCGTAGTCACTCAAATCAAGGGCGCGAAATGCTGGGTAATAGAGCGGGGCTAACATGCGGAAGTGTTGGGCTGCACCTGGAATCTGTTGGAGTAGCGTTGTATTAACTGATCGAGTGCCTAAATCAATCGTGCGATCGGGGTCATAGAGAGAGGTAAAAATATCGGCTTGAGGATATCGTTTGCAGAGTAGCTCAAACACTCGCTCTGCTCCACCTCGTTGGGTTAGGTAGTCATGAACCAGAGCAATCTTCATCACCGCAGACTCACTAAGTAAAATTAAACTGAGAGTTAAGACTGCCCCTGAATTGAGGTTAGAAAGTTTAGACGGCTTGTATGTAGATTCACGATCGGTGATGCGGTGGTCTGCGTGAATCTGTAATTGCTCGGAGCGTTAACTAAGTGGTATTCTTACAGAGCATTATCACCCAGTTTGTGAAGTGACACATCGGTTTTTACTTATTTTTACGTAAACTTAATAATCCAAAAGTGCGTTTTATACTTTTAGAACATTCTTCCACGATCTAAGCAAACCTACTGTAAAAGCACGACCAGCAATTCCACTGAGACGATACAAAAGCAGTCGATTCGTTTACTAGACTGGCCCCACAAAGCCTGATTATCAGGGTAATCTACGCCTTTAAAGACTTCGTTTATAGATTACATCTCGCTGTTGTTTGATAACAAGCATTAACCATAAACTCACTTCAGAATGTGACCTCATGACTAAGAACTGTTGTCAAAAATTTAACAAATAGTCCAACTTCTTAGAAAGACAAAACAGCGAATCAAAAGGACTTGAGTAAATTGGTAGGCGTTGCTGATTGAAGGGATGAATGCGTGGGAGTTGTTAATCTTTTCGCCCCCTAAATCTCTCTAAATTGGGGACTTTGAATAGTTAGTTCCCCTTTGCATTTGGGCAATTCATCCCATGATTCAGCAACGCCAATTGGTATTACAAGCCAAACAAGCGGAAGAAACTAAAGATGCCTGAAAACGGCGCTGTGATTGCACCCAACGTTTCTGTAACGCCTGCCAAAGGCGATTTGCGAACAATAATCGTGTCATTGTTGCGTAACGCTGGGTTGTTTTGCTCGTTGACTCCCTGATCAAAATTGATGGAGACATCGCGCTTGGTCACGGTGCCATTGGGATTTAAGCGGACTAACGTCACCGATCGTTTTCTAGCGCGACTGTTAAAGCCTCCTGCGGCTAGTAGTGCTTGATTTAAAGGTGTATTGGGCGCAACGGTGACTGTTCCGGCACGTTCTACTTCACCCACAATGTTGACCGCAACGCGATCGGGTGAAAAACTTGCCACAGCAATTCGAGTGACTTCCTGATCATTCATTGCGGTAGCGGTGGGAATCTCGATCGTGTCGCCATCCTGTAAAGGTAAGTCTTGCAGCACATCCCCCGCCGACAGCAGTTGCCAAAAATCGATTTTGATTCGCTGCTCTACTCCTCCAGCAGACAGCCGACGCACCTGGATATTACGAATATCTGCTGATTGAGTAATGCCCCCTGCAATCTGAATTGCCTTTGTCACGCTGGTTGCTTGAGATTGGTTAACCCCTTGGCTGCCCCCACCTCCAGCATCACTAATGGTGTAGGGGCCAGGACGGCTGACCTCACCAACAATCGCAATTTTGAGTGGACGAGTGCTGCGCGTAGCAAAGTTAGCATTGGCGAGTTGACGAGCTTCTGCCAAATTGACGTTAGTAGCAGTGGGAATGTAAACACTATCACCATCCCGTAGTCGCAGGTCTTGACGAGTGTTGCCCGCCTGCAAAAGCTGCCACAAGTCCACGGTTAAGACTTCATCTTGATCAGGTGTCGTCGATCGCCGTCGCACCTGTACCCGTCGTAAGTCTGCTGCTTGAGTCACCCCTTCGGCAAGCTGCAAGGTGCGCGTCAGATTTGGGACGGTCTCATTGCCGATCGTATAAGAGCCAGGACGGTTGATTTCTCCTGCAAGAACTACCGTAATTGGGCGTGAGACGGTCAAACTGAGGGTGACGATCGGGCGTGTTAAATAAGGCGTAAACCGCGCCACAATCTCATCAGATGCCTGTCTTAACGTTTTACCCTGAACAACAATCGCCCCAGCTTGAGGAAAGTTAATTGTGCCATTGGGCAACACTAAATATTCTCCGCTAAACTCCGGCACACTAAAGAACTCAACTCGAACCCGATCGCCCGCTCCTAACACATAGCCATCCGACTCCAAGGTAGAAGCAGGTTGAGAAGGAGGCATCGGCTTGGCAGCATGCGCGATCGTGGCAGGAAACAAAATTGCACTTAGTAACAATGTCAAGAGCAAAGGTTGACTCATCGCGATCAGCCAGTGCCAACACAGATTATCTCGCTGACTTACAACAAGGGTGCTTCTGCAAACAGGTCGAATGGGGCGTAAATCCTTCATGAGACAGTTTAAGGCTAGAAAGTTTCAGCGTTGTAACCGTAACCAGGTCACTAAGGTCATAATCGCAACCAGAGCCAACTGAACGTTTGGAGAATCCCTAAGTGTTGAATAATGGGTATGACGAGCACTTTGTCTCGATCGCAAACCATATCGCCATCAAAACAAAGTTGCAGGAAAACTGGCACATGGTCGTCTTCCCACAACTAGTTACTGAGCCACTGCGTGTATTCCGGAGCTTTTCTACAAATAAGAATAAATTAGCCAAAGTACCGAAGTTTTACGGCTTTATACTTAGAGGCTAAGAGGTTAAGCGTCAAAAAGCTGTATGCTCCTACGACCAAAAGAAATAAGGACTTGAAAACCGCGCAAACTGCTTGTAAACAGTCCTCACAGATAGGCTGGAGAGCTTCAGTTAAAGGAGTCGTTTTAAGTGCAAGCTTGCGATCGAGTTTATTTAAAGTAGCCTGTAATACTAATCCAGAAGTTTTTTAGGATCTATGGAGGTATCTCGATCGCCTCTGTTTATTTCTCAGCGTGACTGTGTTCTCGGTTACTTAAGGCGCGTCCCTGTTCAAGTCAACTTCCTCCTTATATAAGGTGGTGACTTTAGTCCTGATGAAGAAACCTGATTAAAGTGGATTTACCAACTTGTCTCACTTTTATTGATTGAGTGGCATTGTACATCTTTGTGTAATTTCGATAAAGCCTTTTCCGAAATTGTACTGGCTGGTACTGTCATAGCTATTATTCTACTAAAGGGATCAACTAAGCCAAGTTAGCAAGATTTAGGGCAGCATTCACCGTAAGAAAAAATACACCACTCAAGGTCGTGTTTTCTACCTGGCAAATCTTGAGAATTGAGATTGAGTTTTTTCTACTGCTTTCTTTGATACTGCAAAACCAGCCACACTGACTAGCAGCACATATCACTTTCATGGAGCATCTTGAGACAATCAAATTCATCCATAGACAGGAGAGTAGCTACAACTAAAAATCTTATTCGCAAGCTACCAAACTCGGATAGATAGCATTGCTTTCCCCTTCTATAAATCTTCCTGATTCTCCGTACAAGGTCTGTAACAATAAACGGATAGCATCGGACTCATCTGGTCAGTGAAAATAGCGTTGAATATATCCCTGTGGTGGAGAAGCGTTGGACTGATATGAACTCGATCTCAAAGAGAGCAATTAGCTCCATGTGGCACGATCGCCGCCTCGCTCGAATTACCCAAAGACCAACAAAGATCGCTCCGTCTGGACTAGAAGATCGCAGTAATTTCAGGAGCTTGCCCACGATGACTGAGTTTGATCAGTCCAAAGAACCGCAGGATAGCAGCCTTGAACAAGTCACTAGTCCTCAAGACCCTGTGATGAATACGATCGCTCAAAAAACAGCATTCAAAAAAGAATCTTCTAGCGAAACAACGACTCCGACGAACGATGACACAGTGTCCGAAACCACAAAAGCTCCCTATGAGACAATACAGCAGGGGCCAATCACCTATTTTCGCTACTACTACGAAGATGTAGAACAGCCTGCTTACTTCACCCCAGACACTGCGGAAGCCCCTACTTCAAGAAATCTTTTACCCTTTTATCTAGCGGGCGGTAGTGTTTTAGGAGCAACCTTGATTTCTGGCATTGTGATTGCTAGTTTAGCCAACAATTCTAAATCTCAGTCTCCACAAAATACAACTCAACCCGAAGTCAAAGAGACCCCCAAACCCAAAAAGACTCCGCCCCAAGTTGCTCCACCCGAAGTTATTCCCCAATCACGATCGACTCCAGCAAGATCTCGCCAAAAACCTAAAGACGCACCCCCCAAAAAATCTTCTGCGGCTCCAGTTCAGTCTTCTTCGGAGCTACTTGTTCAGCAGTCCCTTTCATTATCTGATCCTTTACCAGTTCCCACAGTTCCGGTGATTAGGCAACCCTTGACGGGTGCCTCAAAGCAACCCCTCGCGACTAACTCGAAACGACCCCTGGCGGATAACTTGAAGGGATTGCTTCCCAAGTCTTCTCCAGCGCTCCCCGCTCTGACGGCTTCGCCGCTCACGCCCCCTGCGAGCCTGCCAACTCCTTCGCTGCCTCCAACTCTTTCTAATGAGACGTTTGCGCCTACTTCTGCGATCGCCGCATCTTCAAGCCAACCGACTACCGATGCTCGTTGTGTGAGTCCCCAAGTCAAGGCTGATCCCTCTTCTGCAACTAACAATCAACGCTTCCCCGATCGAGCCTCCAGACCCGTTTCTGAACTAGTGATGGGGGCGATTGCTACAAGCTCAAAAGCCGAGATTGCTGGGGATGCGCAACTCAAGGCGGCTCAGACGATAGACCCTTCCCTATCCGATGCAGACAAAGAGCTACAAGCGTTTTTAGACCTTCCGCAGAAGTTTCCGACGAGTGCTGGAATTGCCGTTTTGCCATTGCCCTGTGACATTGCACAAACCGCGATCGACAAGCCACAAGTAGGGGAGTTTACAGTGTTGAAGTTAGATCCTCAAAACTACCAAAAACGCTGGAAAACAAGCAGCAAAAATCCCCAGGCGCTGACCCCGATCTATGGATTTGTGGACTATAAGCAGCAATCGATCGTTTTACTAGCTAGACAATCTATAGAGAGCAGACCTCGTGACTGAATTATAGATGCCTCCTTAAGTTGGGACTAGAAGAACAAAGCGCGATCGCAGTTCCCATTAATTAAGTTTCTCGTAGTCTCTTGAACGATGTAGATTGTTAGGGTTAGGCCCTCAAGGTTCTAGACGCGCTGCCAAGTGCTTTATTCAAAATCTTATTCTCTCAATATTCCACCCTGAGTAGTTACAGCATTTTTCAAGTAGATGTAGTACGATTAACTAGTCAGTGTCAGTAGA
>NZ_JBJPHS010000133.1:0-15772 GCF_052939495.1 Phormidesmis sp. 146-12
GGTCAACTCCCTATGGCACTTCTCTATCGAGCAAACTTCCTGGCGTGTTGATTCAGGCGCAAATGGTCAGCCAAATTCTCAGCGTGGTATTTGATGGTCGTCCCTTGCTGTGGGTGTGGAGTCAGTGGGGCGAAGTAATTTGGATCGGCGGCTGGTCGCTTGTAGGCGGAATCCTCGGCTGGCGATTTCAAAAACTAGCTCTAGTAGGCAGTGGAGTTTTAGCGATCGTCCTCCTCACCGGACTGGGCTGGCTGCTCTTTTTACAAGGGGGATGGGTGCCGATCGTGCCGCCTGTTCTGACATTAGTTTTGACCAGCATTCCGTTAATCAAATACAAGTGAACTCGATCAAGTTTTTTGCGTCGTTGGTTAAATCTCCTGCCCCCAACCCCCCAATTCTGAGAGACTCCATAACCCGACCAGCCGAAAGGCAAACACAACCATCCCTCCTCCCTCCTCCCTCCTCCTCCTCCTCCCTCATTCTTAAACTCAGGAAACTATGAAATCGTTTTTCCAAACCAGCACAGTAATTTTGATTCTAATTTTGAACGTTTTTACAGTGCCTCAAGCTCAATCCAAACCTACCGCCACACCTCAAAAACCTGCCCAAAAACGCCCGGCGAAATCGATTCGCTTTGTGCCGCCGACTCCTCCTGATCCGGGCGAACCGGGTGGACGTGGACAAGGGGGAGGTAGTCGAGGCGCATGTCGTCCGTATGAAGCGGTGAATGCCCTGCTTCCTCAATCGGGTTGGGGATTGACGACGAGCGATCGACCCACACTCTGGCTCAATTTGCCGCAGGGGTTAGAAGCAGGGGTGGCGATCGCGTGGGTGTTGCGCGACGAAGCTGGAAACCCAATTCTGAAGACCCGATTCAAAGCACCCAAAACGCCGCCTGGAGTCATCAGTCTTTCTGTACCACCGACAACTGGCTTAAAGGTTAATCAAACTTATCGCTGGACAGTCTCGATTTACTGCGACCCTCAAGAACCAGACGAGCCTATAACCCTTCGAGGCAGAATGACGCGATCGGTCTTGTCTCCCAAACTGCAAGCTCAAATCGCCGCCGCCACGCCATTAGAAAAAGCAACTCTCTACGCTGAAAACGGCATCTGGTACGACAGTCTAACCACTTTAGGACTTCAACTACAAGCGCAGAAAGACCTGGCAACCGCCGCCGCCTGGACTGATCTCTTGCAACAAGAAAAGCTAGTTCACTCTGGAGCGATCGTCCCTTGCTGCACCATCAAATAGTCACCATCAAATAATCACCATCAAATAACGTGGATTTCATGGGATTGTTCGATTTGGTCAACGAGTCAGGTTGTCACTCGTGAGGGGCTTTTTGAACCAGAAATCTTGATCGAAAGTCCCCCAGAATTGGCAGCTTGGGGAGCAGAAAACTTGAATCACGAAGCGAAAGAGCGTCGTCGAACTGACACTAAGGATCGTGAATTGAATAAGATTGATGATTGCCTGGTTGCTTCGCCCCCTAAATCCCCCAGTCTGGGAGACTTTGAGAAAGCAGACATTCTAGAATTTAAGGCAGTTTCGCGGTTCAAAGTCCGCCAAATTTGGGGAATTTAGGGGGCAGAAGCCGAATCAAACGAAGCGAAACCGCGAGAATTACAGGTTGTTTAATTCACGATCCTAAGTATCTAGCTGAAACGCTAAGAAGCTTCTGAAGGGGCTTCACAAATGTTGATCTAAAAACACCTGTTGCAACACAAGATTACACGTCTTATCAATTGATTTCACAACAGCAAAGACAGCACAAATCACAACATTGCGCTGAATCTCTACGGTATTAAAAAATACAACATCTCCGACAATCCTGTGATTAGCTAAACGAAGTCTGGATTTATCTGTCAAGCTGAGGGCATTTTGCTGGGTTGAGGATTGATTTCAGATCATATTCTCTCCCGACTTAGATCCTTTCGCCACGAAAAGCAAAGACGATTGATTGATTCAGCATTTACTCAGGGTTGCTAAGAGCTGCGATCGATCTCGATCGTTTGTCGATCTGCGATGAAAAATCAGAGATGAAATCTACCGTATCAGGAGATGCCAATGCCTTTTTCGAGAATCAAACGCGCCTGCGCTGTCGCCCTATTTTGTCTAACGCTGAGTGCCACCCAACTCAACGCCCAACCCAAAAAACCCAAAGGCTGTCTAACCGAGTGTCAACCCCGGATTGGGATTGTTTCAGCGTTTGGCGGTGAGGCAGAAGTTCTCTTAGCAGAAACCACCAATAAGCAGGAATATATCGTCAACGGCAATGTCTATACAACGGGCATTCTCAGAGGTAACCGTGTGGTGATTGTCTTGACGGGGATTAGTATCGAGAACGCGACGATGGTGACGCAACTGACGATCGACCATTTCAATATTCATCATCTGCTGTTGAGCGGCATTGCGGGTGGGGTCAATCCTGATTACAAAGTGGGCGATGTGATGATTCCTAGACGCTGGGCACAGCCGCTAGAAGTGTATTGGAGCGCCAACAGCGCCGTACCTGCCCCCTGCGGAACGCCGAGAGACTTGTCTTGCCTGGGGTTAAAGCTGTCTCGATTTACCAGTCAGCCTAATTCTGATTTTCAGATTCCGACTCCTAATGGGCCGGTGGGGACAGGTTTATTTATGCGCGATACCTTTGTTCGCAACAACTCCAACTTTCCCAACGGCGAGTTTAAGTTTGACTATGCGGCTGACCCAGAAATGTATGCGGTGGCTCAGACCGTTGCGCCTAAGCTCGATCGCTGTGGCCCCAAAAATCCATCGCTCTGTGTGGCCGTTCAGCCGCGAATCCGCCGGGGAGGTCGGGGCATCTCTGGGCCAGCGTTTTTGGCAAATCCTGACTATCGTCGATATGTGTTCAATACCATTCGCGCCGTGTCGGTGGATATGGAAACGACGGCGTTTGCCCATGTCGCTTATGCCAACGAAATTCCGTTTATTGCCTTCCGCAGCTTATCAGACCTGGCCGGAGGCGACGATTCTACCGATGTCAGCGCGCTGTTTGCTAGTGGACTTGCCGAAAGCAATTCATCCAGAGTCACCCTGGGCTTTTTGGAAGCGTGGTCAAGGAAATATCCAGAATGATCCTTTGCACAACCATTGCACAACAATAAGACAGGAATTCTAGGTCAAAGTCCCTCACTTGGAGAAGACTTAGGGAGCACTTTTGGATGGAGAATCACAATGAAGAATTGCATTGAATCTACGTTGAACAGGGGTCGAGTTTGGGCTTATTGGGCAGGCTGCGATCGCAGATCTTGCAGTTCGTTTTTTAGCCGTTTGTTGAGTCGTCCGATTACCCAATAACCTGGTTGACTAAACGGGCGGTATTGCTCAGACTCCCACAAATGGGTAAAGAAATAGTCCCACATTCTCGACAGTGCATCTGCATAAAAAGGCTGCTCCTCAGTTGTCGGATGATAGAGAACGTCTGCCTCTTGAATCCGTCTAACTAACTCGTGGTATAACCTGCGTCGCGCTAAACCACCAGGTGCAAAATCAACGCCTTGCTCAATCAACTCGCGCAGTTCTAAATCCAGCGCCGTCAACTCATACTTAGGTTGCTCATCGGGTAACTGCATTTCTACCTCCTCTAAGTTCACATGAGAACTGCACCCAACATTGCCTTATACGAGGCCAACGCTGGCGATCATGAGATTTATATAGAATTTCAAATAAATTTTTCGATGAGTTTCATCTGTGGAAGATGTCTAACCCGATCGCGATTCTAGATGGATATCACTTAAAGCTATTCTGGATTGACGGTAGAGCGATCGTTTACACCGTCCAATCTTCAATCAAGAGGTTTGGAACCTGGGAAAAGTCACGGTAGTTGCGCGTTACTAATGTTGCATTTTGAGAGAGCGCAATTGCAGCAATCCGCATATCTCTCTGCAATTTTTGTTTCGACAATGAAGGTTTCTCTTGTAGAAGTTTTGCCAACTGTTCAGAGGCAGTCACCTCAAAACCTAGAATTGGCACTTTCTTACAAAGTAGAATTGTCTTATAAAACTTTTCATAGAGCTTAACAAGTTCTTCTGTGCTTTTAGCACTGTTAATTCGGACAACCCAACCATTAAAAAGCTCTTGAACCGTCACGATCGAAATTGCAACATCGACTCCATTTACCACAATATACTGACTCACCACTGGATGTCTCTGCAACAGCAAAGAAGCTGTATCTGTGTCTAAAAGCCAAAGCGTCATTCCATTAGTTCCATTTCGTCAAATCCGCGTTCTCGTCTCAGTTCTGCTGTAATTTCAGCAAAATCAGCATCCCCTTCATACAGCCCAATAAACTCAGTCCAAGGATTTTTGGTCGAGTGAGATAATACAATCTCTATATCTAACGGCATAACCTGTGCATGGTTTAAATGCTCAGTTACCATTTGACGCAACTGATCGATCGCGTCTTCTCGCGTAGCTGCTGTCACCCGACAGTCGGGCATTTCTACAACCGATGCCATAACTTGTCCAGTTTCAGTTTGCTGAAGCATCATGTGAAGCTTTAAGGTTTGCGTCTGCGGTGTTGATAAGACCATAGGAGATCGCTAGAGAGACTGAATTGATCATAACAGTTCCAATTATTCAGAACGTCCGCCTTCGTGATAGCTGCCTGTGTTTGAGTTAATTAACAGCATTTTGATAATCTTTTGAATTCCCTAATCGTTCATAAAAATAGGGGACGCGATCGCCCCCAAAAACGCTAGTAGTCTGACGAAAACAAAGTGAGGGATATAGACACTCCCAAACCAATGGAAGCAATTTTTTCATCCCTCATCCTTCATCCTTCATCCCTCCAAAAAGCCTACGCTCCCACCGCCTCTTTGGCCGCGTACATCGCCTCAACGGTAATCTCAGAAAGTCCTCGCTCACGAGCAAACTTCTCGGTATTACGTTTGATTTTGCCGCGCACAAATCCAGGAACTTTATTCAATTCGGCTTGAGCGTCCTTCGTCCAGTTCATATCCGAATCGGCAGACATGCCCTTGGTAATGACTTCTTTGGTGTCGTGTCCGCCGAAGATTTCTAACAGGTGATCTTCCATGCCCAATGTGAAGGAGTTGTAGACCAGATCAGCGACTTGATTGGTGCCCTCATAGGCAAGGAAGGGTTTGTAGCCGATCGGGAAGTCTTGCACATGAATGGGAGCCGAAATCACACCGCAGGGAATGCGTAACCGTTTACCGACGTGGCGTTCCATCTGGGTGCCAAAAATGGCGGAGGGTTCGATACGAGCGATCGCGTCTGCAATTGCGCCGTTGTCATCGCTGATCAAGACTTCATCGCAGTATTCACTCACCTGATCGCGAAACCATTTCTCATCGTATTTGCAATACGTTCCGGCCATGACAACGTGAATGCCCATTTCCCGTGACAAAATTTTGGTCATTGCGGCAGCGTGCGTGTTGTCACCAAAGACGACGGCTTTTTTGCCTGTGAGATTTTGGCAATCGATCGAGCGTGAAAACCAGGCAGCTTGAGACACATGCAGCGTTTGATTTTCGATGAACTCTGCGTAGTCAACGGCTGCTCCTTGAGCATTCAGCACTGCTTGAATTTTGCGAATGCAGCGAGCCGTTTCTACCACACCCATCGGGGTAATGTCCACAAACGGCATGTCAAATTCTTCTTGCAAAAACTGCGCCGCCATTAAGCCCATTTCTCGATAAGGCACCAGATTAAACCAGGCTTTGGGCAGATTTTTTAGCTCTAGAACTGAGGCTCCCTCTGGGATCACAGCATTCACTTCGATTCCCAAATCTGCCATCAATCGCTTCAATTCGGTACAATCGTGGTGATTATGAAAACCGAGAGAAGAGATTCCAATAATGTTAACTGAAGGGTTCACAGTTTTGCCTTCAGGCAGTTCGCCTTTCTTTTTAGCTTTGGCGATGTAATATTGCACGATCTGTTGGAGAGTCCGATCGGCCGCCTGCAATTCGTTATAGCGATAGTGATTGACATCTGCCAACAGCACATCGCCTTTAGAATCTAGCTGCGCTCGTTGCACAAAATTTCCCAAATCTTCTTGCAAAATGCTCGACGTGCAGGTGGGAGTCAGCACAATCAGATCGGGGTGTTCTTCAGCATCTTTGCGGGTGATGTTGTCTACTACTTTTTCTTGAGAACCGCGTGCCAGCACATTGCGATCGACCGAGCTAATGGTCACAGGCGTAAAGTTGCGATCGCGCTCCAACATTGATCGCATGACATTAAAGTAGTCATCGCCGATCGGGGCGTGCATGATGGCATGAACATTTTTGAAAGAACTGGAAACGCGGAGGGTGCCAATGTGGGCGGGGCCTGCATACATCCAGTAAGCCAATTTCATACGGTGTCTTCCTTAATGTTGAGGGGGTGGGTGTGGGGAATTATCCCTGGTGTCCGCTTCCCGATGGGGTTTTATCGCTTTCTGATTGTCTCAAAGATGGTGAAATCGTGGGCGATCGCTCCAATCCAGAATTTGCAGAGGATCAAGTGGCTGAAATTCAAGGCTGACGGGCGATGTAGAGATTTTGAACTGAAACTAAAGAGGGTGCGATCGCAACGATTCTTATTGCTTCGTGATGTTCTGCAAGGCTGATGTCGGTTGGTTTAGCGATCGCTACAAAGTTTTGAACTTTAGATTTTGAACTTTAGATTTTGAACGCTGGACATTAGACCTGAACTTTGAACCAGAATTCTAATCTGAAAGTCTCATAGAATCGGGATTGAGGGCGCTTTCTAAACGCAAAAAAAGGGGCAGATTGCTCTACCCCAGGAGGCGTTTAAACTTTGATAAGATTATTCGTCTGTTGCGTCGGGTGTATCTGTCTCAGGTTCAGTTGTGACCGATTCATCTGCTATGACATCCGCCACAAGTCCGCTGGCAGCCAATTCTAGCGCTTCTTCTCCATTGGTCGGAGGCACGATCGCCACAGCCGCGATCGCATCATCTTCATCTAACCGTTGGACACGCACCCCAGTCGCCGCACGAGACTGAGACGAAATCGCATTAACCGCTTGTCGAATGATGATACCACGACTCGTGACCATCATCAATTCTGCGCCTTCGTTGACGATGTGTAGGGCAGCGAGGGTGTCCCCTTTTTTGCGGAACTTGGTCACCACAATCCCCATTCCTGCTCGATTTTGCAATCGGAACTGCGTCACCGGAACTCGCTTACCGTAGCCGCCATTCGTCACGACCAAAATCCACGGCCCAGAGGGTGCCTTGAGTTCTGCGGTTTCAGAATCAGCTGTCTCGTCTAGCATCACATCTTCATCAATTTCGACCTCTTCATCAATCAGCCCGGCTTCTTGTGCCTGTGCCACATCTGCCACAATCTGACCCGGAAGAATCGCCATCCCCACCAGACTGTCACCCTTGCGAAGCGACATCGATCGCACCCCACGAGTCGCCCGACCCAACGGCCGAAGCTGTTCGTGATTGACGCGGAAGTGAATTGATCGCCCCTGACTCGTCCCGATAATGATGCTGTCATCAACACAGGCCAGCCGCACCCAGCGCAGTTGATCGCCTTCCTCCAGTGAAATCGCGATCAGTCCGTTGGCGCGAATGTTACCAAACGCAGCGAGAGCCGTCTTTTTGATGTAGCCCTTGTTGGTCAACATCACCAGATATTCGTTGTCGCTAAACTCGCTGACGGGAATGATCGAAGTGATTTTTTCGTCATGAGGAATCGGCAGAAGCTGCACGATCGGCATTCCTCTCGCCGTCCGAGATGCGGTGTGAATCTGGTAAGCTTTGGCATGGTAGACGACCCCGCGATCGCTAAAGAACAAAACGCTATCGTGATCGCAACAGGTGAGAAAATGCTCCACCGCGTCGTCTTCTTTCATCCGCGCTCCTGCTTTGCCACGAGTCGCCCGATTTTGAGACTCAAACGCATCGACGGGCATCCGCTTGATGTAGCCTTGCTCGGTGAGGAGAATCACCGCTTTTTCGTTGGCAATTAAGTCAATGTCGCCTAGCTCATCTTCAGACTGTTCGATAATGGTGCGACGAGGATTGGCGTGGGCGGCCCGCAGTTCGGTGACCTCGGTTTCGATGATTTCGAGAACTCGTTCGCGTCGGGCGAGAATGTCTTGCAGATCAGCAATTTGAGTCTGCAAATCATCGTGTTCTTGCTGAATCTTCTCGGCTTCTAAGGCCGTCAATCGACGCAGTTGCATTTGCAGAATCGCATCCGCTTGCGCTTCAGATAGACCGTAGGATTCGATCAGTTCTTGTTTGGCGGTGGGCGCGTCGGCGGCGTGACGAATTAGGGCAATGATGCGATCGAGATTAGCCAGGGCAATCAGCAACCCTTGCAGCAGATGATCCCGTTCTTCGGCTTTGCGAAGTTGCCAGCGAGTCCGACGGGCGATCGTCTCAATCCGAAAATCCAAAAAGACTTGTAGAAAGCTGCGAATCGTCAGCAGTTGCGGTTCATTATTCACCAGCGCCAGCATATTCGCCCCAAAGTTGGACTGGATGGGGGTTTGCTTGTACAGGTTGTTCAAGACGACACGCGGGTAGGCATCCCGACGCAACTCGATCACAATTCTCATGCCGTCGCGATCGCTCTCGTCTCGAATGTCAGAAATGCCGTCAATTTTCTTGTCGTTGACCAGTTCGGCAATCTTTTCGATCAGGGCTGCTTTATTGGTTTGGTAGGGCAACTCGGTGACGATGATGGCTTCGCGATCGGGTCGGCCGCGATGTTCGATGGTTTCGATCGTCGCCACTCCGCGCATGGTGACAGAACCGCGACCCGTCGTATACGCATCTCGAATTCCACTACGACCGAGAATCTGCCCCCCCGTGGGAAAGTCAGGGCCGGGAATGTACTGCATCAACTCCAAATCGGTCAGACCGGGATTGTGAATCAGCGCAATCAAGCCATCGACAATCTCGCCTAAATTGTGCGGCGGAATATTTGTCGCCATGCCGACTGCAATCCCCGAAGAGCCATTCAGCAATAACTGAGGAATCCGCGCTGGAAGGACGGTCGGTTCTTGCTGAGAGCCATCAAAGTTATCGGCGAAGTCAACCGTTTCAGCCTCAATATCTCGCAACAGAGCGTTCCCTGTCAGCGCTGCCAGACGACACTCGGTATATCGCATCGCGGCAGGCGGATCATTGTCGATCGACCCAAAGTTACCATGACCACTGATCAACGGAGTCCGCATTGAGAAGTCTTGCGCCATCCGCACCAAAGCGTCATAAACCGCCGTATCGCCGTGAGGGTGAAATTTACCCAACACCTCCCCGACCACCCGCGCACATTTACGAAAGGGGCGATCGGCGCTCAGTCCCAGTTCATGCATGGCGTAGAGGATGCGACGATGCACCGGTTTTAGACCATCTCTAGCATCGGGTAGCGCCCGCCCTACGATCACGCTCATTGCGTATTCCAGGTACGATCGCTGCATCTCACCCCGGAGATCTGTAGGGACGATCCGATCTTGAGAAGGCGGCTCCTGGGAGAATGTCATATCGTGAAAAGCTCCGAAAGTGTGAATTTTGACCCGCGAACAGAAGAAACCTAGAAAGTATACTCGCCAGGTCTACGAATGTCTAAATTTTATCATATTTGGAGGCTTTCGTGGGGCTGAAGACCGCGTGGAATCTAGGGTTTTGGCTGGTACAGAGGGATTGAGCGCTAGCGGGAATTTGAGGACGATCGTACTAGCGAGAGGGAGGAGGGAGGAGGGAGGAGGGAGGAGGACTTTCTCAGGTCGCCCTTTGCGTAGAGGCACAAACCTGGTTTCCTGTGGGACAATGGGTTAGGTAAACGAATGTAAACAATTCTCAGACAGGACTCGATCGACCATGCGCGTAATTTTGATGACAGGCAAAGGAGGCGTAGGCAAAACCTCTGTAGCCGCCGCCACCGGACTAAAATGTGCTGAACTTGGTTATCGAACCCTTGTCCTGAGTACCGATCCGGCTCACTCGCTCGCAGACAGTTTTGACCTGGAGTTGGGCCACGAACCTAAGCTCGTCCGCCCTAACCTCTGGGGAGCAGAATTAGATGCCCTGATGGAGCTAGAAGGCAACTGGGGAGCCGTCAAACGCTACATCAGCCAAGTTTTGCAGGCACGAGGTTTAGAAGGCGTACAGGCAGAAGAGTTGGCGATTCTTCCAGGCATGGATGAAATCTTTGGACTGGTGCGGATGAAGCGGCACTACGACGAAGGCACGTTTGATGTCTTGATCATTGACTCCGCCCCGACTGGAACGGCTCTACGACTCCTCAGCCTGCCTGAAGTGGGCGGATGGTACATGCGAAAATTCTACAAGCCATTACAGGGAATTTCGGTCGCGCTGCGCCCCTTAGTAGAACCAATTTTCCGCCCCTTAGTAGGCTTCTCGCTGCCTGACAAAGAAGTCATGGATGCGCCCTATGAGTTTTATGAGCAGATCGAAGCGCTCGAAAAAGTCTTGACCGACAACACACAAACTTCAGTCCGACTGATCACAAACCCTGAAAAAATGGTGATCAAGGAATCGCTGCGGGCCCACGCCTATCTGAGTTTGTACAATGTTGCAACCGATATGATCGTCGCCAATCGCATCATTCCAGAATCCGTCACCGATCCCTTCTTTCAACGCTGGAAGGAAAACCAAACGCAATATCGTCAAGAAATTCACGACAACTTTTCGCCCTTGCCTGTCAAAGAAGTGCCGTTGTATTCAGAGGAGATGTGCGGACTGGAAGCGCTCGATCGTCTCAAAGAGACCCTCTACCCCGGCGACGAAGATCCCGCGCAAGTCTACTACAAAGAAACGACGCTGCGAGTTGTCCCAGAGCAAGGCGGCTACAACCTGGAACTCTATTTACCAGGAATTGCCAAAAGTCAGGTCGAGTTGAGCAAAACAGGCGACGAGTTAAACATTCGCATTGGCAACCATCGGCGCAATCTAGTCTTGCCACAAGCGTTAGCCGCGCTCAGTCCATCGGGCGCAAAAATGGAAGACGACTATCTCAAAATCCGCTTCTCTGACCCCGCAAAAGTTTAGAGTGTGAGATAACGACTCAAATCAGCGGTTGCCGATACCTTATGTGTCTTACCCAAGCGGCTTCGGTCAATCCGCTGCACCCGAATTGTTAGCTGGCGGGTAGGATGGACTAGATAACTTTTCTACAAAACGAACTGTACCCTGAATTAATGTTAAGAGATCGTTATAGGTAAAGATTGTAATTGCTGGGTTCATCCTCTCTTTAGCACGTAACATCTCAATCTGTTCATTCGAGAGGTCATAACCTGCGATGAGATAACAATGGGGATTCTCAAATCTCAACCCCTTTTGCCGACGTAAATAATCCGCGTCACGACGCGCAAAATCAAGATAACGTTCTACCTGATTCCATGAGTCATAAAAATCAGAAGTAAATCCCCCATCGGCACGAAATAGTTTCAAGAATGGATTCTTAATTTCTATGATATCTCTTGCTCCGTCTCGAATACGAACACCACTAAAATCGGGAATATTTTCGTCATTGAATGCTCGGTGAGAATTAATCGAGCCATACTGTGCCCCAAAACTCCAGGGATACCGCTCTAGAAAATGCTGATATTGACTCTCCCGTTCTTCTTTCTGCGTTAGCAGTTGAGTAAGTTCAGCAACAGCTTGTTGTAAGTGCGATTGTTCAAGCTGTGGAGTTGCCGCAAATTGTTTTGCTGCTTCTTCAGTATCAATAAACAGGAAATCGCTTGATCTTAAGTTTTCACCCTTCTTGGCATCACGAGTGCAAACTGCAAACTTAACCCTTGAATCTTGATAAAGCCCAAACAGTCCCGTAAATTTCTCTTCACCTTGGACGAACATCACACCATCTTCATACCACTGAATATCCAATGGCGACACGTAGATTGGGTATCCGTTAATACTCCCTTCAATACCATAGTTGCGAGTAATAAAACTGCGAACACTCGCCAGGATTGAAACACCTTGTTTGTGAGCTAGTAAATACTCATATATTGAAGAACATTCTTCAGCTTTAAATATAGGAGCGATTCCGGTTAGGAAACGATCAAGCAATCCTTCTCTAAATACTTTGGGAATATCCTGGTCAGCAATCTTGCTTAACTGACTGACTGCAAAATCTAATAATTGACGAAGTTGCTCTATATCAGGCTCTTGAGAAGTTTCAGAATGTTCAGGAAATTCTGTGTTGCTGTCATTCATTGAGTTGAAATCATAATTCCTGAAAATAGTATAGCGAATGTAACTTTAGCTGCATTTTCCAATAGGTAACTGGAGCCAGCTAACGGTTCGGGTCAGCGGTTGCCAGCATCTTTGCATCTCACCCAAGCCGCTTTGGTTAATCCGCTGCACCCGAATTGTTATACGGCGCTTCCATTGTGAACTCTTTTAATAATAACTAGAAGGGCGGCTCATCATCTTCAGCAGCAAAAGCTTTAGGCATTGCTCCTTGTGGTAGTGGTAGGTTTGTGACGACATAAAGATTCAGAATGTCTTCTCTGTCCATGAAGAGGATTTGACTACGTTTCGAGGCATCAAGCTTATTCCCAAGCCAGTTTCGCGCAGCTTTAGTGATTTCGCTACCAGCAATAATAAAGGCATGATCTACAAGAACTCGTTTTCCAATCTCAGGATCAAAAATCTCATGCCCCAGCATCATCATGACTTGGTTGTGGATCTCAGCTACATTTGCATTACCCGATTTGGTAACACCCGAAGAATCCAGCTTATCTTTTTTAGCTTGGAGTCCAAAGTAGAGAACATGCTGTGTTGGGAGGACAAATTTCATCCATACATCCTTACCATACTCAAGCGCTTTATCTCGATGACCTGCTGCCGTAATCCGGTGATAGCCCAACTGTCGAAATAACGGGAGCAAGATTTCTTCGATCAGTTCATCTTCAGAACATTTATCCAAGTACTCAGTAAGTTTTTCTCTTTTCTCAATCTCCTTGGGCGTGAACGGTCGGTGAGGATTAGGAGTCGTGGATATTGTTTTTGTTCCAACGTGACGTATGTACAGTAGATTGTCCTCCCCATAGAAGGCTTCATACCCCTCTCGCGATAGAGGTTTGTTCAGCACCCCAAGCGCGAGTGAACGATCTGGGTCGTCTTCCTCTGCATCGGATTTATGCATCAACACTCGTAATACATGCACAAAGCGCTCTGGCAAAGCGTAAGCAGTTGGTTGTGGCTCTTGAAGCAATTCTCATAGCCTTTCTGAAGTCCACCGCCAGCGAGTTGAACCGTCATGAACAAAGTCCAAGTCGCATTCCTCAAAAAATTGAGTAATATAACTACTAGAGCGATACGGGAAATATTGGACATCGCCTATTACCATTTCCGCTATCTCACGCAAGTTTCTGTCCTTAAATTTCATGTCAATAATGTCGTTTAGAATATGCCGTATCTACTAAAGTTACCCTCAGTCTAGAGTGTGCCACATAACTTGTTTTTAGAGAGAAAGCTTCCTCAGATCATCCTAAGCTCGGCGGATAGGCAGACAACTTCTGCATATCACTCCAAATTGGGTAGATCTACTGAAGTTTTCCGCATATTAAGCTAATTAAGACGGATCTGTAGAAACTTTCCGCATATTTTCAGATTTGTGCAGGCAACTTCATGGGTGCTTCTAAGCACATATTGTACTGATACAACACAACTGAGATGGAACCGCGTCCGAAAAAGGGGATGACATTCGCGCCATGCAGGAATTGTTGGGACACAAAGGTGTGAAAACGACCCTGACTTACACTCATTGTGTCAATCACACTGGGCGGAAGCTTACAGTTCGTCGGATGGGCGGGAACGAGCTGATCGACACAACCCGACCCTCACTTCCCAAGAAATTTAGTCTTCCAAAAAACCAGAAATCTGTGTAGAATACTTCGCAGATGGATAGAGCGCCCCGAAATCTGATCGGCGAAATCAGACTCCGAGGACTTCCGTCTAAAGTTAAACCTAGTAACTTCAGAGGCGTATATGATTGTACACCGTCAGCTTTGCGATGGGATCTTGAAAGGCTGGAATCAAGATCCTGCATACATTCCATATCTTGCGGGAACGTTTGAGCCGTCAGCGTTCCCATCCTCTTTGCACTAAACAGAGAGGACAAAACAACATGGCCGTTAGGAGACACCTTCCTGACTCGGTTTCGTTTAGCTTTGAGTTGCAATGCTCGTTAGTGAGACGATACCAAGTCACCGTTATCTTGGATTTGCAAGATCGTTTAATCTTCATGCCCTCTGGCATTCACTCGGATGTAAGAGATTGTATTGAAGCGTTTGTTGAACAATTGAGTGAAGTTGCCTCAAATCAATTGGCGTATCTCAAATGGGATGGCACCAGCGATTTGACGACTGAATATCAAGTGATTCGCGTGTTGGCGGGCTATCAAGTTCAACGGTCTTTAATGAAGTTCGATATTGTCATGGGCGCTGGTTCACTCATACATTTAGAGGAATTGCACAACAAAAAGACGATTCAACTTTAGACGGTCAATCGCTGTTCTAATTTGCATTTCACAGCAGAGGGATGACTTGAAGCTGATTTTTTCATCCCTCGTTTCTTATCGTGAACGATGAATAATTAATTGTCATCTTTGCTTCACCATCAAGATCTCTATTTCTTCCGTCGCAGCACAGGATTAGACTGCATTGGGCTTCCTGGCTATGGCATTGATTCGATCAACGCTCTTAATGCTTTGTTCACGAATTCAGGCGTTGTAAAAACCTGAGCTACATCCTCATCTAGAACGACAACCGTTAAGGTCTGCATCTCATCACGAGCAGCAAACCGATTGGGCTTCGTCTTCTGGTAGTTAAAGCGATATTCGGCTAGAAGCTCGTCTTGAGAATTCTGTGTAGGGTCAGAGGGCGTTTTGCTCATAATCCTCACGCTCTTTGCGAGTAGAGACGGGCACTCATGATACGGATACCACTCGATCGCTCAGTAAAGGCAATCAACCGCAATCGATTTTGCTGAGAGTGACCAACAATAATCTCTCTTCTTCAGATTCGCGGTTGCTTTTGACTGATCCCACTCAAACTCCATGCCTAGATCATATTTGATCGTTTAAAGAGTGTAGTAGCCTTATGCAGAGGTCTGCTGTGATTGTCTGCTCCAACGTAGAGTTAGGTGGCGCAGTTACGGTTTAGATTTCACCAAAAAGCTGAGTAATCAAGCTCTTTCGATACGGACGGTGCTTTACCTTTCTCATTAACTAAAATTCTCAGGTTGTGGGCGTTGCGATAGCTACGATCGAGATCACAAAAAACAAGCACACCCAGTTTCTTAGCGATCGCTTGACTAAGTTCTATGACTCGTTGTTCATCAAAAATCTTGATGTCTTCGGCTCTCCTAGACCTCGTGTGTAGAGTTTTGTGAAGCACCAAAGCAAGATAATAGCCTCAAACGGAAATGTTTGAAATTATGAAAACCGTAACCCTTCCGTTTAATGAGCTTAATTTTCGTGTTGATCCCCTCGGTCACTCCACTGGTGGTTCGATGCTCAAAGTAATTGCAAATACCATTCAGGTGCTCACGAATCATGTCCGCGGAATCTTGATAAAAAAGCTGAGCCAGTCGGCGCCATCGCTGAAATTTTATTTTGGCTGAGTGGATCGTTCTTGACTTTTCATAAATCTGGCTGAGGTCTTCTTTCAACTCATACGCAATCGTTAAACAAGGAAATGCTTTCAACCCTTCATCTAAGCGTTGTCTTTGGTGTGTGATTCGTTCAGCCTAAACAGATAGCAAGATCTGGGGACGGCTGGC
>NZ_JBJPHS010000134.1:0-15543 GCF_052939495.1 Phormidesmis sp. 146-12
AAAGGCTTGCCGGCTCTGCCCCCTGCCATTTTTTAGTCCATCGAACTCACGTTAAGATCAGCAATATAATTTCAATCCTGACGTTTCTAGCTGGTGTGGGCGGCGGCGTTTGGGGGATGCTCAGATGGTACGGAGAGGGCGAAAAGAAACGCTATGCAGCAGAGCGTGACTTTCAACATCTCAAGCGCAATCAGGAACAGATGCAGCAGTCGATCGCTCAACTCATCGCAGAGATCGACGGATTGAGCGACGACTTTAAGACGTTAAACGCCTGCTTCAATCTGCTTTTAGGGGAACGTGGACAGACCATCTCAGGAATTTTGGGCTACAAGCGGAAGAAGGGAAATGACGAGTAAAAACCAATCGATAGACCCAATCGACGTCGGAACAGAGAAGTCCATTTTGAGGCTGCTTTTAGCTGTCTGCCATCTCAAAGGGGATTTGACAACGGCTCTAGCGATGGAGGGGATAGCTGATGAAATTCGCCGTCGAGTTGCCTCCACCGGGGATGGGACTATATCGGCCCCGTGAAATCCTTCTGTCTCCATTCAGAGAATTTAGAGCCGATCGCGCTCAATATCCCACTGAACCTTGTCCCAGCACCATTTCTCTGATTTGCCGGGGTTCATAAAGCTAACTTGCGCGAAGAGGCGATCGGCGGCTTTTCGATCGCCATGCAGCAGTAGCAGGACTTTGTAAGGCGCTCCACGGTTAACAGCGATCGTTGGTTTCTTAGTTGCCAGTTCTCTGAGTCTGCTTGAGTTGATAGAGTCTGGAATTGGGATAGACGGCTTTCGAGTTTGCGGCAGCGGGGCGGCTGGCTGGCTGGATGTGGAAATTTCAACCGGATGTTGAGGAGCGACCCCTTGCGGGCAACTCGGAGAGATCGGCGGCTCTGGCTTCTTTGCTTCAGTTTTTGGCGGCGGTGCGATCGGCTTCTTCACCTCAGCTTTTGGTTTAGCTGGCTCTTTTTGATGCTGCTGGCTACCAGGTGTGACTGGACTGTATTGAATCGGTTCGATCGTTGACTCTGGTTTCTTCACTTCCGCTTGTGGCGCTGGTGCGATCGGTCTCTTCACCTCAGCTTTTGGTCTAGCTGGTTTTTTTTGATATTGTTGGCTACCAGGCGTGACTGGGCTGTACTCAATGCGTCGCTTCTCTGGTGGCCCGTAAGGTAGACGAGGACGGACAGACGGATAAACGCGAGGCGGCTGACGTTTTGACTTCTGGCAAGCGAGGATGAAGAGCCAGAAGATCAGAACAAAAAACGAGATGGTCAACAGGATGGGAATTATCTGGATGAGAGTCTCTAGCATTGGGAATAATGAGGTATCAGGGTCGAGCAAACAAAAACCCCTCTTGCATATGGACGTAGGAGGGGTCTTTATTTATACAATTCCCAATTTGGCAAGTCGGGACGATCGCTTCATTCCCGATCGCGGCTCAGTATCTCCAAAATGCGGCGGTTCTCTGTTTGCAGTCCCCTAACCTCGGACTGGATTTCAGTTATCACTGTCATGGTTTGAATCTGAACTTCTGACATTCGCTCGATCGCGTTGGTCACGTTTTGATTGTTCTGGTAGAAGGCATCAATGAGGCGATTAAGGGAGATTTTGACATCAAGCATGTCAACCTCTAGAGACTGGACGCGATCGCTTAAATTGGCTGGCTGGTCTGGTGTGTCAGTCATAATGGAGTTTCAACAAATCATCTTCAATGATAAGCCTCTCTAGATTGTCCTCTGGGGAGGTTTTTTCTGCGTCGGTAAAGCGGCTCTTTCTTGAGAAGTGTTTTGACAGGATGGGGTGTGGTTAGCTCGGCTTCTGGTAGCAGTTCATCTATTGGTAGTTGGTCATGCTCAGTATTTTTGAGTCGCTTCATTCTGTCTCCAGATTTAGATATTGCATCAAAATACTCTCAATCGATTCGTAACTACTAACCCATTCAAGTTGAGCGATTGCAGGGTATTTCGTTTCCCTCGTTTTGTAGCGGTGAGGGAACTGTATGATGCTTGCAATCTTCCAGAATTGCCCCTGATAGGGGAAGACTTCACCGACTGAAGGGAACGTGCTGAAGCCTAATAAAAACGTCCCCTGAGACTTGATAACATCAGTTGCAGACATCCTAGCTCTAACCTCATTTGGCAGATTGCAGACGCAAGAAACGTAAACTCTCGTTTGCTTGAGTTTCTGAATGTTAATAGACCATTGAATCGGCTCTAATTCGCTCATTGTTGAGTGCCTGACTAATAATTTGATGGGCAGTTTGTAGAGTGTGTCGATTTCTGTGTCGGGTTGTGTCTGTTCGTGTGTCTAAACATGTGTCGAGTGTGTCGTGTCGTGTCGTGTCGCTTGTGTCGGCTGACACGCCGTAGACACAAGCCGTTTTGGGGTTAATTGACACGACACGACACAGCGACACACAAAGACAGTTAGTGTTAGAAAAAGGCTCTAGACAGGCTTGAAGTTTTCTCCATCCCATTCGCCCTCATCCGTCAGGGCGAGTATTTGAAAAGCCTTGGTCAAGGTATGTTCACTGTGCCTTCTAAACTTGCTGTTTGCCCTGGTGATCGACTTAGGGTTCCAGAGAGTTACATCAGGTCTGGACTTGATGTATTTTGTTATCTCATCTGCCAGCTTGAGAATGGTGCCAGCCATTTCAATCCCTATTTCATCTCCTTCCTCATGTGGAGGCACATAGGCATCAGCGCTAAACATTTTATTGAGCCGATCAACTGGGTTCTTCGGTTCGTTTTGTTGTGGAGCCTCAGCAGGTTTCTTTTGATTAGATGCTGGTTGATTATTTGTGATAGTTGGCTCTGCCTCAATCGTGCGATTGTCCCTATCAAAACCAGAGTAATTTTCAAGCTTAGGCATCGGTAGCCAGCGCGACGATTTGCCATCAAAAAAGCATCGGTTGCACGGTGAGGCTTCAATCAGTCTTCTCAATTCGCTAACACCCCCAGATGGCGAGGGAATCAGTTTTGTTGAAAGTAGTGGCTCAATTGCAGTGAGGTTTTTTTCACTGACGATCGCTAGCACTCTCAGATTACCTCTCACGCCTCCGTTGAAAGGCAAATCCTGTACTTGAACCGACTGACCTAGCACCCAAACCCAAATGCCCCTAGAATCGCCTCCTGTAATGGCACTGGAAAGCATCAGTTTCACTTTTTGAGGCGCTCTCATCTCCTTATCCGCTAGACCCAAGACGTTAGAAACATTGAGGGATTCATCAAAGATCAAAAGCTTGGGCGCTGGCAACTTTTGAAACTCCCTCAGACAACTCAGAATCCAACTAGCGCCCTCATCAGCGTCGTCTAAGTCCTCAAAAGCTTTACCTCGATATGTGTCTGCGACGGAATCCCAATAGCCACGTTCATTAGGGTCAAACTTGGGATCAATCACAAAGACCTTTAGCGCGGAATGCTTCTGCTTCAAGACCCTCAACGCATTCGAGACGACCATCCCCTTCCCACTGCCAGGGATGCCAGCGATCAAAGCTGATTGCGGATTCTGCCCAAGGTCGATCGCGGGGTTGAATAGCGCCTGGTCGCTAACCGATTTTTCTGATGTTGATTGTGTTGGTGTTTCAGGATTTGCCTCAAGTCCAGGTGCGACGGCGGGAACATCGATCGCTCCTAATCGGGTGTTGGTACCGATGGCTGGAGATTCGGCGGCTGGCGGTTCGCTGAGTCCCAAATCCTGCTCTAGGCGTGTCATCAGGGCGTTGTCACCGCCATAGAGATCGCTAACGGTGCCCAATACCTTGGCGACGGCGTAGGCACCAAAAACCACGCCGACTAGTGGGGCGTGAGTAAAAACGGCAATTCCAAACAGGAGGGCCGTTCCTGCTTTGGCGGCGACTCCAAACGGCGCTTCTGGCTCTGGGTCACTCACGACTAAGATTTTGCCATCGTAGTATTCAACTTTGCTGTCAGGGCGCACGTTCCAGGATTGCAACTCTTGAGGAGAGAGCGATTTGATAAGGTTGGTCATAGTTTCTATCAGGGCGGATAGGGACAAGAAAGGGCAAAGTGTCAGATACCTTGCCCTTTCGCTTTAACTAGATTCTGCGTTCAGTTCGCGGTGTGATTGCCTTAAACAACCTGTGAACATTCAGCATGAACAGCACCAGGATTTCGACAATGCCGATCGACCCAAGCATCAAGAAGAAAGCACCCCACTTGATGAGGGAGGCATCCCACACCCCAAAGTCTTGAATGAAGTCGTCCCAGCCATTTCCGTAGGGCAAGTAGTACCAGACGTTCACCGTGACTTCTGCGACGTAGGCAAGCGCGGCATAGAGTCCAATGTTTCTGAAGATGGCGATCAGGTAGTGGGAAATCTTCTTCTGAAACTTGGCTACAGCCTCGCTGTCACCCGACTTGACAACTTGCTGAGTACGCAATTGGTCAAGGACAGCATTGTAAATCTCGGTGTCATGCAGCAGGACAGGGGTGATTTCGATCAACTGAGCCAGTCCCCACAGCAAGACTGACATGAGGTTGGGCAAAATCCAGGCAATCAAGCTGACGAGCAAGCCCAAGAGTGGAACGGTCTGAAGTTGCTTGACGAGAGGGAGGGAGACGATCGCGGTTCCGATCGCATTCCCTGCTGACTGCCACGGAACGACGGAGTAGGCGATGAGAATGCCGCAGACAAAGTAGATGAAATAGCCCACATACCGGAGGTTTGAGCGCTTGGGGCTGTAATAGACCCATTCAGTCTGGTTGTTTGGGCGCTGGTTGTTTGTGGCTTGCTGGCTATTTGCAGCTTGGTTGTTTGTGGCTTGGTTGGAAGGGTTACGGACTGCCATGTTTTTTTACCTGGTTGTAGGACTTGATGAATTCTGGTAACTGTGCGCGGCTGACTCGCTTGATGTCGGTGATTGCACCGTCAAAGCCGACGATCGCGGTGTCTCCAAACTCGTTGCAGATGGTCAAACCCTCTGGCAGATACTCAACCCCGTTGATTGGGTTGCCAGATTTGTCGAATCGCGGGGTCTTTGGATTGGCGGGGAAGGTTTGAGCGTCAAACACGCGCAGGTCTTTTTGAAATCTGGCTGGCTTGTTGTTTTGGGTCAACACGATCGGCTGACAGCCTTCTTTGGCTCGATCGAGAGCGATTTTAGTCTCAGAGCCAACCTGCTTCGATCGCTCTCTCGCTTCGGTTTCACTGGATTTTGCTTCGTTGGCTTTTGACTGAGATTCAGCTAGGCTGGCTTGCCAGCGCTGGAGTGATGTCTGATGTACCGTGGCACCAATCAGGAGGGCGAAAACAAAGGTCAGGCGGACGGCAAATCGTTTGTTGATGATGAATGGGTGATTCACCGTTTGACCTCCTGTTGCAGAAGCTTGATAGGAAAGCCTGTGAAGTATTGAATGGCGAGGCATCCACCAAAGCAAAGCCACATCACGACAAACCAGGCTATGAGCCGTTTTGAGTAGTCAGTCATTGGTTTGCCCTCTCAACTGCTGATGGCGTTTAACAAGCCTCTCGCCTGCCAAACCTCAATGCTTTCGAGGGTTTCCAGGATGTCGCAAAACTGGTCAGAGGTGAGATCGCGGTCTTCTGAGATAACCTCTTCGGCTACGACATGAAGCGGCGTTCCCTCCCACATCGGAATGCTATTTACGTAGACGAAATGAGCAAGGATAACCATCAGGGCGTTCCGATCGTTGATAAACATTTCCTCCAGATGAGCGCCGTAGGCTTTCTCTAGCTCAGAGATGCAGTGACCATCAACATAAAAGCCGACCGTGTTGGCAGTTCTTAATTCAGGCATGGTTGAAATATCTCCGAATGATTGATTTGCGGTTGTTTGAGAGGTAGAGCCGTCCTGGGTGTGGTATTTGGGACGGCTTTTTGATGCAATTTACTGACTCAGGAAGGCGATGAGTCTGAAGGCATCGTCTGAGGAAATGTCCTCTAGGGTCTGCAAAATGTCGGGTAGATCTTCGTGAGCTTCGTGCGAAACATCGCCAAGGCAGTCTTCAGCAGCCTCAGTCAGTCCGTACAGGTCTTCTGCGTAAACTCCTGTTTTGCAGGCGTAAACCTTGCTGGAGAGAGCTAACAGCAGTCCGTAGCGACTTGCCTCGATCATTCGTTCGAGGCGATCGCCGTAGGTGCCAATCAGTTCGGCAATGTCGTCTTCAAGGGTGTCGAAATAGTGGTTAACGGGGTTCATTTGAAGGTCTCCTAATGGTTTGTGAATGGTTAGAACTGGCCTAAGCCAGCAAGCGGATCGTCGGTCTTGCCCTCTAGAGGGGCGCTTTGAGAAACTTGCGGAGTGGACGACGGCGGGAGAACTGTCCAACAGTTGAGGATGTGTTCTAGCGCGTCGGTTGGGCTGTCAGAACCGAGTTGGGCAGCCAGACCGGTTAGTAGTTGCTGGTGATGTTTTTTGGTGATGTAGAGCCTCATTTGTTTGCCCTCAGTGCCAGCATGTATAAGCCCTGAGCATTTACCCAGCGAGGGGAATCGGGGACGGTGATGCCCTTCTGTGCGAGAGCCGATTTCACGCCTGGGAGCATTGCACCACCGCCGACAGCCAGCACAGCCGAAGCTGACGGCATCCGGTTTTCAACAGCCTTCACAAATGGGAGCATCCCGCGCTTAAACCAGTTTGGGAATTCAGCCGCATAAGCTTCTCTGAAGTTCCAATCGGGTCGCTGGGTGCCGTAGGAAAAGTCTCCTTTCTCAATGCCTGCACGAATCAGATGCTTGTCGGCTGGCTTGAGCAGCGCTTTGCGAACAGAGTCGGAGTTGGCGATCGCGCTAATCAGTCCTTCAACACCCGAATCAACTGAGAACTGACGATCGGTCATCTGTACTCCGGTGAAACTGCTAAAAATAGCGGTTCCGTTGCCAAAGTCGAAAAGCAGGGCGTTTGAAAAATCGCATTTCTGCAATAGAGCGATCGCCACGCCTGAACCTTCTTCTACGACGTAGGAAAGCTGAACATTAACGGTGCATTCTTTGCCGCGCAGCTTGACCCGATGAGTTCCTTCTAAAGCCTGTCTGATTTGTTTGCCAAACGTTTTGCCGTCGTGAACGGATGCGGCAATGTTCAGATTTAGTTCGGCTCTGTAGGGGAAAAGAGAAAGGGCACTGAGCAGTAATTGCAAACATTGGGCTACTTTTCCATCTCGTGAGTCAACAGTTCTGCTGATTGCAACGGGGTCTGCGTAGTACGCTCCAATGCCACCCATCCAATGTTTTCCTACCAGGTCTGAGCGATCGCCAGCCAGGTATTCGACATATCCATTTACAGCAGAGGTGTAACGATCGCGAGGGAAGTGAAGATAGCTCTCCATCAGGATTTCACCCATTCCGGAGTACAGTTTTACTCCTCCGTTGCCTACGTCTAATCCGACTGCAATATTTAGGCTTGAGGAGGCTCCTAAAGACTCGGTAAGACTTTCTGAGTCTGTGGTCAAAACATTGGTGATTGTGGTCATTTTGGCTGAGTCCTTTGTTAGGTAAGTGTTTGAGTTGTTTTTGGGGGTTAGACCGAAAAAGGCTTGAGGAGCCTTGAGAAGGCTTGAGAAGGCTTGAGAAGACTTTTCAGGACTAAGGCGACTAATTAGCCTTTTCACTCGTCGGAATAGTCTGGGGAATCCCCATAAAACATCTCGAAAATCTGCTCTGAGACTGCTAATACTCCCTGCTCTGTCGGGTGCTGAGATCGCCACAAATACATCAGATCTTGGGGGAGTTGGTATCCGTGAGACGCATAGACAAGCCGAGCTATGTCTACTACTAGTTCTCTTTGGGTGCAGTCAAACTGCGCTCTAATACGCATGAAATCCTCCTAAGTGTTCAAACAAAAAAGTCGATCGCTCTCACCTGAGAGGTGGCTAACTAGCCTTTTGGAACTTGAACATGGCGTTAATCTCTGCGATCACAGCCCACCTATGAGGGTCTTGCGAGTCGTAAAAAGCAATCAGTTTGGTGCGATCGACTGCCACAAACTCAAGCGTCATATCGACAGCTTTAGAAAACTGATGACCCTGCTCAATCAGGTCGTTGAGGCAGTCAAGTGCGAAAGTTAGGTCGTATCTTTGGTGCTTAGTCATTGAAATTCTCCTAAGTGTGCTGAGTCCTTTACGCTTTCCCGCCGTCCTTTCTTCCACTTGCCCGTTTGGCAAGCAGATTGTCTGGTGGTGTATCGGTGAGTCGCCCTCCGGCTCCCCCCGTTCTTTCAGGGATGGGATTGGGGTTGGGGACGAAAGCAGCCACAGCTTGAGGAGCGATCGCTAAAACAAGTGACAGCGAAACTACCAACAAAAAAAGCCGAACACTCCCACGACTTAGGAGCGATCGACCTTTTTGTTGAATGATGAATCCAAACTCAGACATAATTGAGTCCTCTACAGTTGGGTAAACGTCTGCTGTGGGGCACCCAGGGGGAGGCGGGAATCTCCGCCCTGGATTCAAAATTTTCCTAACTTAAATGGTCGTAATTGTCGCTGGAGTGTGAAATAACGCTTCAGCGATTTTCGTCTGTGTGTGGGCGAAAGCTGTCAGGCATATCTCTCCACGTCAGGCCCAAATCCGTTATTAGCTCGGTTAGAGCCTTAATTTGAGCGACGGTGAAAGTTGCCTCAGCCAGACCTCTTTCCCATCGACTCACAATGTTCTGATCGGAATCAATTCGTTGTGCGAACTCCTTTTGAGTCAGCTTGAGTAGCTGGCGGATTGTTTTTAAAGGGGACACGCCTTCCTCCCATAGGTTGCTTTTCTCTGAATCCATAGTACAGTGAAATAGACTAAACGTCTATAGGAAACATTTAGATGGTTCATTTAGACGCTTAGTTGATTGTTGAACATCCCCGCAGGGCAGATTTGCCGTCCTCCCTGTGGGGCTTTCACCATGATCTGAGAAAAAGCGACAGGAAAGGGTTTCTCTATACCTTTCACTCGCTCAACCCCTTACACGGAGACCTATGACCCAAGAAAAAATGACAGATGACAGCACTTTTGAGATTGACTTTGCCGCATTTGAGCGAGAAGCAGAGCCAGACTGGAAAGCCAGACAAGAAGCGTTAGAAGCGATTGGTTACGACGTGGTTTTGACCAACCCACAACAAGCCAACCCCAAGCCGATCATCCTGGACGCGATCGAACGAGAGATTTACAGGTTGTTTGGGCAGTTGCCTGTCGATCAACAGTCAGCCGTCTTGGTTGCACTCCAAGAGAGTCTGGAGGTTGACGACGGCCCAGAGCCAAGCTTTCACGAATACTCAGACGACGATGACGACGACGATGAGATCGATCGGGAAGAGGATGAACCAAGCTTCCGGCGCAACGGTTTCGACTAACCGCGATGTCATTCATCCGCACCAAAACAGTCAAAGGGCACAGCTACGAATACCTCGTCGAAAACTACCGTGACCCAGAGACCAAAAAGGTCAAACAGCGCGTTCTCAAATATTTGGGCAAGTGCAAAAAGCTAGGCACTACAGAAAAACTGCCCTTCGGGACGGCAGTCTCTCTTTCCCTCTACCTGGATGGGCAAATGAGAGCGATCGTCGCCACCGTCGCAGAAATCCCCTACTGTCCACCGACTTGTGTTGTGGTGCGCTACATGTGGAGCGATCTTCTCCACGAAGTGCAAGTGCCCCGATCAAAAGTCTCATCCCTCATCCCATAAATGAGTCATGCCAACCCTCAAGTTTTCCGAATCGACAGAAGTGAAGGATTTATACGCACAGCCCATTCCAGGCGGCTATCAAATCGCATTTTTCACTTTTGAGCTAACCGAAGAAGAGCAGCGCGTCGAAGACCTCATGAACCGCTATCCAGCGTTAAGAGGAAAGAAAGGAAAGTCGATTGGGGCATCAGCGAGGAAGTCACGTCCATCATCGATCCCCCCTATTAAGACGGGCGATCGATGGAAATCAAACCGCAAACAGCACAGCAGAATTGTCAACCTTGTGCGACGTGCTTATCAGAAGTATTCCATCCCAATTTTGCGATCCATCTACCTCCAAAACAGGCTGGCAGACCGAGACGACTACTATTTCGAGTTCATGATTTTTGACGCGCCTCACCTTTCCCAACAAAAAAGCGATCGCCTTCCTGAGTGAGGGGAGAGCGATCGCAGAAATTGACTTTTGTTTTTATCGATCGGAAATTAACCCATGCCTACAAATCATCAGGCTCCAACCCTGTCTTCTTGGCAATTCTCGCCAACATCTTTGGGCCAATTTCATCCCCATCATGAAACGCAAAAATGTAGTCCTCCCATCCCTCACGCTCTAAGACCTGATGAGAACCGACCTGGCGCTTAACACTCCAACCAGTTCGGAGTAGTGCCGCTAGAACCTTTCTAGCCTTCGACGATGACCACTGGCTCATGCGGCAACAAACGAAATGGATTCAGGCACCGATTCACCATGCTCAATCCTGTCAGCCAGCACTCTCAGCGCTAACGCCTTTGCACTGGCGATCGCCTCCTCCCTCGTCTGCCCATAAGCCAGCACACCCGGCAAATCTGCAACCTCAGCGATCCAGCGACGATCATCTTCTCGCTCAAGCTCAATGTTGAACATCATCCAACCTCTTTCACTGACCTCATTATGAACTTTCTAGATATCAGCAACGCCGATCGACTCAGACATTATCCCTCCGGACATTGCCCCCTCTGCGTTTCGAGAAATTTCCGCAACTACATCTCATTCGACGAAGGCGTACCTGTTGAGCAGGGATTGGAATGCGCCACCTGTGGGGAGAAATACCCCACCGAGACAACGATCGTCTCAATTGGAACGCCACACACTCACGAGAATTGACAACAAAAAACCTGACCACGCTTACCAGGGCATTCGGTCAGGTTTTTCTACAACAGGAGCAGCGTATCAACGCGGCTCTAATTTTGAACGACGAAACCATGTCACCGATACAGGGAAAACACTGACAATGACTAGATTCGACATTCGCCAACACGTCCAATTTAACGCGAAAGGACGTGCGATCTGTCCATCCTGCACCCTCTCAAAGGGGTCAGATCACAAAAATCTAAATCTGGCTATAGTGCCAGACACAGACGGCGCTTACAAATGCCACGCAGGATGCACCCCTGACGACATCCGCTCTGCATTGGGAGTCTCCAAAGATGTCATCGTGCCAACGGCACTGGCAAGTCATACACCCTCAAAACCCGTCACCGTCTCGCCACAACAGAAAAAAGCAGCACACGAAACGCTGATGAAATCTGACGGGCCCGCAAAGAAATGGCTGCATGACAGAGGCATCACCGACGAAATGATCGCCCGATACGAGTTAGGCATCACACGATCGGTCTTAGGCAAAAACAAAAAGTCAGTTCCGGCGATCGCTATCCCCTTCCCCAACCACGACGGCACCGCTTACTACCAAAAGAAACGAGTTGCGCCCTGGCTTGACCCATCAGAGCAGCCAGACGGCTATCAAGCGTGGGTGCAAAAAGGCATTCCCGCTAGAACTTGGTTTACCTGGCTCCCAGCCGAAGCGACCGAGACCTACCTCTGCGAAGGGGAATGGGACGCAATGCGACTCGGTTGGGAAATGAGAAAAGCTGACAAGCCGATCGCTGTCGCCTGCTTCACTTGCGGCTGTGGCACCGTTCCACTACCAGATCAGCTAGACCTGCTACCCGGTGCCGTCAGCATCTTTTACGACAGAAACGACAAACCCACCAAAAACGGCACCATCCCCGGTGACGACGGAGCCAGAAAAGTAGCGGCGGCATTGAGCGACCCTAGCGGTATCTGCAAAGCAGCGCGCGGCAAAATCGCCTTGGTTCCAATGCCTGCGGATTGCGACGTAAAAGGCTGGGACGTATCCAACGCCCTTGACCAGGGCTACAAAATTGAGGACTTCATTCAGGCAGCCGGAAAAGCAGTGGCCCCTCAAGATATTGTCAAAAAACCGCACAATCCCCTGAGAGACAGGCTAATCACCAACGACGAATTATTAGCAAGAGCACCTGACTACACAGAATTTTTGGTGCCCGACCTGCTCACCGCCGACGAACTTTTTGTACTAGCGATGCCACCACGCGGCGGTAAATCGATCTTCTGCATGACGTTAGCCAAGGCGGTAGCTAGTGGTGGTAAGTTCCTGGATCGTCCCGTGACTCAGGGTTCCGTTCTCTACGTAAACCTGGAAGACAGCGAAACCAAAGTCAAACGCAGACAAATCGCACAGGGATGGGGAGAAGGTTTACCCGTCTACTGGCTCGATAAATTCAAACTTTCAGAACTTGACCATCTGAGAGAGATTGCAGAAGGAATTGACGACCTGAGAGTCATATTCTTGGACACTTTCAGCCGCATTCGAGACGACGGAAATAAAGAGAGCAGCGCAGAACTCAGCAGAGTCTTAGAGCCGCTTCAGGAGATGGCCAAAGAGTTAGGAGTCTGTATCCTCTTCACCCACCACATGAGTAAGGGTGTAGCTGAACAGGGTGAGGATATTTTCGACTTGATTCGGGGGTCTGGGGCTATTAGATCGACCGCTAGAGGAGCGATCGCCATGATTCCAGACAACGACTGCTATCGCCTGATTGCAGAAAACGGCTACAGCGATCGGGCTGACATCAAAGTGCGAATCAACCCAGAGACCCTCGAATGGCGATTGATGGGAAATTGGAACCCGCGTATCGATCGCGATATGCGAGAACAAATCATTGATCACCTCAATTTGATGGGAGAAGGAACGGTTTCTGAAATTGCGGCGGCGCTAAATTTCAACGCTGGATCAGTCAGCACGACGCTGTATCGCTTACAGGCAGACGACTTAGTGATCAAAGAAGGAGGCAGAGGAAACCGTCCAGCGCGCTATAAACGCAGCGCCAACTTGTGCCAACAATTAGATCATGTGTTGGCACAGCCAAACGTAGACGGGGAAAGGGCTACAAGCTTGCGCCAACAAAAAGTTTTATATGGGGATTTCGCAAAAAGATCGATCAATTCGTCAGGATCGATCAACGAAAGAGATCAAGAAGAGAAAAAAGAAGATTTACCTTCTGATAACTCCTCTCCGCAAACTGGCACATCTGACGTTTTGGTCGATTCTGAACAAATTGATCGATCCTTTCTAAACAAAGGGAACTTGTTGGCGCAAACCGCAAACCCGGACGCTGTAAGTCTTTTAGGCAAAAAATCCAGTGATTTAATCGATCAAAACAATCTGGATCGATCAAAGTTGGCGCAAACCGCGCGGATCGATCAAAAAAGCGATCTAGACACAGCAAGGGTTTCAGACGATGTGAGCGACGGTTTGATCGATCCTGAGCAAATTGATCGATCCTTTCTAAAGAAAGGGAACTTGTTGGCGCAAGGCTCTAATCCATACCCCGCAAGCGATACAACCCCCTTACCCAAAAAGCCATTGTTGGCGCAAATTGACGCAAACGGGGAATCTCCCGAATCAACTGGCACAAGGCTAGAGAGCGACTTGCCCATCCCACTCGGACGAGGCAAAAAACGAATCACACTGCCCTTGAAGTTGGGTGACAAGGTTGAAATTCGCAGCGGACAATTTACAGGAAAGCGAGTGACGGTGATCACACTCCTTCCCGATGGACTGATTGAGGTGAAGAACGATCGCTGGCAAGTCAGCCAAAAGCATGAGCGATCCAACTTGCTCTTCCTGGAGCGACCCACCGCAACAGAGGAAGGAAGCAATGAATAATATCTTCCTCAAAGCTCAACTCAAGAGACGACTCAAAAGACTACGAGTGACAGTCTCCCTGCTTAAAGAAACCGTCCCTGAAATTGACTGGACATCTCTAGAGGAAGAATGCAGCGAAATCGAGCAAGCGATCGCCGCACAGGATGTGGAGCCGCTAGAACTACTCAGAGGTGACGATGAGTAGCATCTGGAAAACGACTATAGAGGCCTCTGAGCTATTGGGTCTATCCCCTCGGCAACTCCGCAAACTTAGGGTGCAGGTACTCAACCCCAAGCACTATCGACTCAAAAACCCCACAGCCTCGCGTCCGGAGTACCTCTGGAACGTCAGAGCGATCGCCCTACTCCTATCTCCAAATGACGATTGACCCAAAGATCAACCAGGCAAACGGGCGGCTCAAATCTGCCAACATCAGAGTCCGAATCGAGCGAGTGGGAAGCAAACTCTATCTCAGGGCATCACTCCCACCACGCCCGGACTCCAATCGCGTCAAACCCCACCAGCAGCGCATTCCTTTAGGGATAAACGCAACGCCGTCGGGATTGAAAAGGGCAGAAGAGGAGGCGCGCCTGGTCGCAACCCTGGTCGATCGTCAGCAGTTCGATTGGCTTCTGTACGTTAAAAAACCGCATACAGAAGCCGAGACGATCGCTGACTGGATTCAACGCTTTGAGCAAGACTACTTCCAGCGACGGGCTAGAACGCCCAAGTCAGAAACAACGTGGGAGACCGAATACTTGCAAGTCTTCCGACAATTGCCAAGCGATCGTTCTCTCACATCCGACCTGCTAAAAAGTCATATCCTCTCTAAAGCGTCCGATACAAGGGCAAGGAAACGAGCCGAGATGGTTTGCACTGCATTAGGCAAATTTGCAGGACTAGAGGCTGATTTCAAGTCATTGAGAGGGAATTACTCATCCAGTAGTGTCGAGCCGCGTGATTTGCCTTCAGATGCAGCGATCGTTCAGCATCGATGCTTGATTCCCTCCGATTCATGGCGATGGGTTTACGGGGTGATGGCGGCGTATGGCTTGAGAAATCATGAAGTCTTTCATCTAGATTTCTCTCGAATGCCGATCTTGACGATCATGGATGCAACCAAGACAGGCCCCAGGCGGGTCTATCCGATCTATCCGGAGTGGGTCGATGAATGGAATCTGGCAAACGCCAACATTCCAGTCTGCACAGGGAAAACAAACCGAGATTTAGGCAGTCGGGTCACAAAAGCTTTTACGCGCTACAAAATTCCTTTCACGCCCTATGACCTGCGTCACTGCTGGGCCGTCCGGAGCATTGATTTCCTTCCGGTTGAGTTAGCGGCTCAACAAATGGGTCACAGTTTATCGGTTCATTCTCGTATCTATCACGCCTGGATAAACGATGAGGTTCACGAGCGGGCTTATCGCCTGATGATGAGTCGCAGCGATCGCCCCAAACCACCCCTTGACTAAATCTTGACTAAAAAAGGCGTGTCATTCAGGTACGTTTAGGTACATTCAGGTATATTCATCGTTTTTGCCAGTAGGCTGAAGTTCTTCTAAAACAAGGATTTCAGCCTATTTTTTTTCATCTTAAAAAGTGGATGACCTGGGACTCGAACCCAGAACCAGCGGATTAAGAGTCCGATGCGCTACCATTGCGCTAGTCATCCTTGGATCAGACCATCATCATAGCATTTTGAGCGTAAACCACTTCGTGGATCTGGTCGAAAAAGTTTCTATGCTGTCTGGGCGGCACCCTCTTGTCGTCGGTATCTCTCATCCCAGTTTGCTGCAATATTACGATTTTAAGGTTTGGGTAGATTGTCCTTTAACGTGAATTCGATGGGAGTTTTTCGCTTCGGTCTTCAGCGCTTCTGCCCCC
>NZ_JBJPHS010000135.1:0-15275 GCF_052939495.1 Phormidesmis sp. 146-12
AAAATTGGGGGACTTTGAACCTTGGGGTTCCCGCCGCTTTGGGGCAATTCATCCCTTGATTCAGCAACGCCAAAAAAGCAAAATAAAATGATCGAATGGGAAGCGTGAAGCGATCGTGATTGATCGACCGCCTCAACATGAAAGAGAACCCTTCTACCGCCACTTCTTCCAATCCAAATTCAAAATCGACGTGTTGGGAAACGCGATCGGGTTGCCATTTTCCATCAATCGTTTTTGCACCTGTTCTAAGTTTCGATTAGCTCTCGGCAGATTCTCAACCAGTTGATAAGGTAAAATTCCCGTTTCTAATGAATACACGGCCGTCGTCCCCGCTGCTGCCCCGGCTGACCACTCGATCGCATGAACTCGATAAGCAGACGCGCTAATGTGGCTCATCGCGATACTCTTGCCCGTGACCAACAAATTGTCAATCTTAGGCGGAATCATCGACCTCAACGGAATCTGAAACGGATAAGTTTCGTCAGCCCCCTGGCGCTCTTTGGGGCGTTCTTGATTGCCCGCACGTTCAGGTGGAGACTCAACCATGCAGGGGTGAAAGTCGAGATTGTAGTGACCAATGCCCACCGTATCGGGGTAGATGTGCGATCGCGTCCTCAATTGCGCCTTCTCTAAAGGAATCTGACCTCGGAGGACGGCGATCGTATTCAAACCAGACAGCGCCGTAACCAGATTTCGATAGCCTTCGGGTGATAAATTTTCGACATAGTAGCGGTCTTTAAAGTTTTTGCGCGAGACAGAAATCTCATCCATCAAAAATCCATCCGGGTAACCATAGGCATAGCGCCCAATCAGCCGCCGAGCTTCTCGCATATAGGGATATTTTGACAACCCATGCACCGTCCCCATCGGAGACTCTAACCCTTGCAGATAGCGAATATTCGGGAAAGGCTTCTTGGTTGGCAGTTTGGCATCCGTCGTCCCAGAGTGAAACCAGTAAAAGAATCCCAACGCCTGTTCTTCGCCGCCCTGAAGCGCACTGACACGAAATCCTCCTAGCCAACCACCGGGCGTGAGCTGTCCCGTTGCCGCGAGTTGGTCTCTGGTGTAGAGATAGTTATCTGCGGGAGTTCCTGGGCCATAGTCGTTGCCCCAGTTCCAATTTTGCATCGAGATATCACCAGGGATAATCGATCGACTTCCCGCCGTTGGCTGTCCGCTAAAGATTCGTCGATAGGTAAACACCAGTTCGGGATGCTGGGCATACTCATTAGAATTGAAGCTGTAAGACTGGGCATAGCGCGAATAAAATGCGGGCGGCGTAGCAGGTTGAGGCGTATCTGTGGACTCCATCGCAAAGGTGTAAGTAAACGCCTGCGGACAATAGGGATAATCCGTCTCGCTCGAAGAAGAAGGATTGGTATGAGACAGCGCATCCACTCCCAGACGATACGGCAAATCTGCCAGCGCCAACAGTTCCCCGGTTTCGGTCGCTTCGATCACAAACCACTTGCCCGATGCAGGCGGCACAAAACGAATAATTTTCTTCTTAAACAGCGACGAGTCTGCCTCTTGATAGCTATCTACGATCGTCTGCGACAGCGGGTAAGTATTCAACGGCGGGGCCCCCACAGCCGGACTATGCTGAATCGCCCGCACCGATTGAATTTGCTGTCCCTGTCCCACCTGCCCAATTTGCAGATCTTTGACCACCGTATTTGGAAAAAATCGCAGCGTCCCTTTGCCGTCTCTAGCCGCCTCATTTAGCATTGCTTCCAGAATTTCGTCCCCTTCTTTGGGCAAAAAACACACCAGACTCACCCAACAGTTTCCCGGCGTTTTTTGATTTTTGTGACGATCGAGCAATTGTTGCCGAAACTCCAGATACCCCTTGGGAAAGTAACGCAGATCTCGCTGAGTTTTTTTCTCATCCAACGCCGACGTACCCTGAGATGAAATTTGTCCCCCAACCCAATCCGTAATTTCCGTCATACAAACGGTATGTCCTGCTTTTAGGGCTTCATAAGCCGTCGCCGCCCCAGACAATCCACCCCCAGCCACCATGAGGTCACAGGTGACTTCTTGATCGATCGATCGGGTCGCCGCCGATGCAGAATAAGTCAAGGATACTGGTAAGATACAAGACCCCAGAATGAAGTAAAAAAAGTGCTTCACGACAGGAATCAGGGTGTGAACCGTTGAACTTTTTGTTTTCTTCATAAATAATGAGAGGTTTATATTGTTTCTCAAATGAAAACCGCAGAAACACTTGATTTTAATCGCTGAATCGATCAATAACTCAGAAGGGATTCCATTCAAAACGCCCCAACGACTGGAAGTGAGCCGCCCCGATCGTAAACTGTTCCTTCGTTTCTCATCCATTTCTCTCTAGCCCCCTTATTGTGAGACCTGGGAAGCATTCTCAATAGACGATAATCCGAATCCCATGAAGTATCCATTTTTGATCGGAGCTACGATCGCGGGGAGTGTAGTCTTGCTTGCCATCCCTGGTAGTCTTGCTCAAAAAAGCGTCCCCGTGCGAATCGATCGCTGGCTTTCGATCCAACAAATGTCTGGCAATGTCACGTATCAACGCCGCAGTGTCAATCGATCCGCCAAAGTGGGCGATCGGCTCGAAGCCGTAGGAGATGGCCTCACCACCGGAAGTGGATCGTCTGCATCGCTGTTAGTAGACACAGGCATCGGGACGGTTAACGTTTTAGAGAAAACTAAATTATCAGTGCAGACCCTCAACGTCGCCCCAGACTATGGACGGATTACGCGCCTCCAGGTTTCTCAAGGACAGGTGCGCC
Source organism: Phormidesmis sp. 146-12 (assembly GCF_052939495.1). Taxonomy (NCBI): domain Bacteria; kingdom Bacillati; phylum Cyanobacteriota; class Cyanophyceae; order Leptolyngbyales; family Leptolyngbyaceae; genus Phormidesmis; species Phormidesmis sp. 146-12. Next base: position 2,772 of record NZ_JBJPHS010000135.1, read on the forward strand.
TCAAGTTACGTCGGTTCACAAATCGAGGATCTCGCCTCGAAATTCAGACACCTGCGGGGTTAAGTGGCGTACGGGGCACCGAATTTGGGGTCTTGATCCAAGCCGATGGCAAAACTGGATTAGCCACCCTGTCAGGAGCCGTCGTAACTGGTGCCCAGGGGCGATCGGTTAGCGTCCCGGCTGGGTTTCAAAACTTTACTATTCCTGGTGAACCGCCTTCTGTGCCTGTACCCTTGAGAAACGACACTCGGTTTCAGTACGAATTGCAGCAAGAAATTGATCAAGGGGTACGGAGAATTCGCCTGATTGGTCAGGTTGATCCCGTTAATTCTGTGACCGTTGATGGACAGCCCCAAAAGACCGATCGCTCTGGACGATTTGATGCTCTGTATTTTGCCCCATCCTTTTTAAGGATACAAGTTGTAGTTACTACTCCGCTAGGAAAAACAGAGTCTTATGATCTGGCGCTTCGGTAAGCTTGGATGGCGATTATTACCGGGTGGAGTCACGGCCGTTGGGCTAGGTATCTTATTGAGGTTGGGCGCGTTGCAGCCGCTCGAAAGTATTGCTTACAATACGCTGTTTCGAGCACGCGGCCCAATTCCGTGGGACGATCGCCTGGTGCTGGTTGCGATCGATGATGCCAGCATTCGACGATTGGGGCAGTTTCCCTGGACGCGCCGCCATTATGCTCAATTATTGGACGCACTCAACGAGGCCGAGCCGAGCGTCGTCGCGATCGATCTCCTCTTTTCAGAATCGACTCCCAATGATGCCAAATTTGCTCAATCGATGACGCAATATGGTCGCGTTGTGTTGGGTCAAGCCTGGGACAGTACTGGACTGCCGTTGATTCCCGTTCCGCCTCTGCGAGATGCCACCCTTTCGACCGGGCACATTCACACCGAAGAAGACGCAGACGGCATGGTGCGAAAAATCTTGCCTCAGATGCAAGGCGAACCTGCTTTGGGCGTAGCGACGATCGAGGCTTATTCGATGGTGCAGGCGATCGTGCGGCAAACCGATCTCGATCGACCGATGTGGCTCAATTGGGCTGGGGCCCCGATTCGACAATACTCGTTTGCGGATGTGATGCAGGGGCAAATTCCCGATCGCGCCTTTCGCAACAAAATCGTTCTCGTCGGCGTAACCGCATCCGGAATTGAGCCGCGATTGACTCCCTTTAACACCAATCCAACGACCAGCGGTGTATTTATTCAAGCGACCATCATCAACAATCTGCTGCAACAAAATGCCCTGCGTCCGATCGAGGGGTGGTGGCTACTGTTGATCTTAGTGATGGGCGGCCCTGGGTTTAGCGTCTTGATCAGCTATTGGCGAACCGAAACGCAGGTCGCGATCGCGCTGGGGCTAATCGTGAGTTGGGGGGCACTGAGCCTGTCGATGTTGAAAATGAGCTATCTGCTTCCGGTGGCTTTTCCGGTGGGTTTACTCGCTTCTACAACGCTGACCGGAGCCGTGATCGAGCGCTTGAGAATGAATGCCCTGCTGCAAAAACAGGTGCGACACCTCTGGCAAACCTATGAATCTGATCTGGTGCTGCGTCCCCTTGATACACCCAAACGGCCCGGTGTGACCGCGATCGTGCCTTCGATGCAGCGAGTGGCTCAACTGACGGCCCTGGCCGATCGCTTTGGACGGTCTCAATCTACTCAGGCGGCGATCGCGCGTAGTCTTTCGGTCGGATTGGTGGCGGTCGATCGCGACGGGCTGGTGTGGTTTTGCAATCCGGTGGCGATGGAGTGGTTGCAGCTACAAGTGGGCGCTCGACTGGAAATGCACCTGACTCCAGAGTGGCTGACCCAAGCTGAGTGGAAAGCGATCTTAGATAAGCTGTGGCAACGTTTGCCCGTCGATGAGAAAGAAGTGCTGCGGGGCGATCGCTGGTTTTCGCTCAAAACAGAGCCGTTAACCTATCAATCATCAATCACAGAATCACAGAATCAGAAGTTAGAACAAAAGTCAGAAGAGCAGAATTCAAAAAATCAGAAGTTAAAAGATCGCCGATCAAAAAATCAATCAAAAGACCAGAAACTAGAAGCGCTACAACTAGAAGCGCTACAACCAGAAGATCAATCGTTTAGCGGGTTGCTGTTATTGATCGAAGACATCACTCAGCGCAAACAAGTTGAAGCTAACCTAGACCAACAGATTCACGACCTCAATCGAATGAGCCAACTCAAAGATGAGTTCTTAAGCACTGTCTCCCACGAATTGAGAACGCCGTTGACCAACATGAAAATGGCCATTCAGTTGCTCAAGATTGCTACCGCCGAACCGCAGCGCTCCCTTGAGGGTGACACAAAGAGATCTCACTACTTAAAGATCTTAGAAAATGAATGCAACCGTGAAGCAGAATTGATTAACGATCTACTCGATCTACAGCGCTTAGAAGCAGGGATGCAGATCACCAATCCAGAAGTCATTCACATTCAGGAGTGGTTGCCACCCATTATTGAGCCATTTTATAAGCGCACTGAAGCCCGTCAGCAAACCTTGTCTATCAACTTCTCGCGTCAGCTTCCTAGCGTCATCTCTGACCAGCCCAGTCTTGAACGAATTTTGGTTGAGTTGGTCAATAATGCTTGCAAATACACGCCTCCCACGGGAGAAATCCTCGTCTCGGCTAACTGGGCCCCTCCTCACGTCGAACTAGCCGTCTCTAACTCTGGGGCTGAAATTCCTGAACACGAACTGCCCCGAATTTTTGAGCGCTTTTATCGAGTCCCTCAAGCTGACCCCTGGAAGCAAGGCGGGACAGGTCTGGGGTTGGCGCTGGTCAAAAAACTTGTGGAGCGCTTGGGTGGCAGCATCGAGGTCAAGAGTGGCGAAGGCTCCACGACGTTTACGGTTCAGTTGCCACTGCGTCGAGAGAGTTGACAGCAGGTTTTGAGGAGACAGCCTGCGAAGCGATCGCGCTAACAGTGTGCTTGAGTAGCTGCTAAGGAATGAGAATTGAATAATACCGAATTTTGTAGGGTGTGTTGAACGATGGAGAAACGCACCGCCAACGGTTGCAATCAATGTGTTGAGCCACGCGAAACGCACCCTACGCAAACGTCAGTTCGATGAACGCTTCGCTTCGCTTTTAGATCCAGGAACGCCCCCTAAATCCCCCACGAGTGAGGGACTTTGAACCAGAATTCCTCTCTTAAAGTCCCCCAAATTGGGGGGTTGGGGGGCAAAAGCCGTGAACAACGAAGCGGAAAACCTCTCATCGAATTCACGTTACGCAACGGTCGGTTTTATTAAATTCACAATCCTAAAGATTTTAGACAAGGATTTTGGATAAGGGTTGTGGCTCAATGCACTCGACAAAATTTAATATTATTTAACGTGAATTCGACAGAGATTTTTCGCTTCGTGATTCAGCACTTTCGCCCCCCAACCCCTCAAAACTGGGGAACTTCCGGACAGGATTTTTTGCTCAAAGTCCGCCAGTTTTGGGGGATTTAGGGGGCTGCCCGGAATGATAACCGCAGCGAAGGATTCATCCTTCACGATCGACTACTTACCACGATATTTGTCAAACGACTGATACGCATACTCAGGATGATAGAGATGACACTCGTCTGTGATCCGCTTCATCAATTGCCATGAAAAGCGATATTCATGAAGCGAACTGCCCCAAGTTTGTTTGAGACTGTTGTGTACCATCCGTAGATTGTAAGAAGGAATCGCCGTAGACAAATGATGGGGAATGTGAACGTTAATGTGGTGACACAGAAACTCCACCCAAAACGGATACTCACAGTGAACCGTGCCAAACAATTGCGCTTGAGCAGCATCCCATTGATCCGGCTCCTGAAACTGAATTTCGGGAATCGTGTGGTGAACCAGCGTAAAGGTACTCATCCAAAAATGGTAGACCAGCCAGGGCAATAACCAAAACTTGACAAAGCCCCAGAGGCCGATCGTCAAAATCAATGTCGGAAACACGATCGCAGCAAACCCAACGACAACGGCGATCGACAGCTTCACCTTTTGACGATCTTTTGGCTCGTATTGGCTCAGATCAAAGTGAATGATGCCCCAGTGCAAAATCGATGCCAGCCACCACAGACGACCCCGCATGTACTCATAACCCACCCGTCTGACCGTGCCAAACTCGTCATACAGTTCTGGTCTAAAGGGCTGCCACGCATTGTCTACATCCATCTTGTTGGTGTAGTTGTGGTGCGTGTTGTGCAAAATGCGCCAGCAGTGAAAGGGATAGATCAGCGGTGCCATAAAAATGTGACCTACCAGATCATTCACCCATTTGCGCTTGGCGAACGATCGATGTCCGCAGTCGTGCCCAATGACAAAGAACCCGGTGAGCGCGGTTCCGGTAAAAATCCAGGCGATGGGGAGCAAAAACCAGGGAACGGCCTGAATCGCCCAATAGCCCAAGCCGACCATGAGAACGTTTGTCGCAACCATTGTCCAGGCTTTTCGCATATCGCGCTGGAAGGCTTCACGAGGTAAGGTCTTGAGAATATCTTTGAGGCGAAGCTTTGGATCGGGGGCGGAAATTGGGTTTTCAGACTTCGCGATCGATGCTGTCATGAATTATTTTTCCTTTCGGAGGGGTTTTAGAAGGCATACCAAAAACCTGCCAGGCATGAGCAGTTCGTTCTACCGATCAGGCTTGAACCGTGTGCTGATAGATGCCAAGCAAGATTAGGCTGGTTACATCAGGGAAACCTAGTGCAAATGGTCACACTAAATCGAGTGGGCCCCAAGAAAAGTCCGCACCCGTTACGCAATATGCAGTAAGCTATGTAACAAAACCTTAATCGTTATATCACAATTCGATAACGAGAGATTGAGAAATTCTAGAGAAAAGGTTCGCCCATCTCATCCCTCATCCCTCTCGCCAAGCGAAACAAAGTTCTCCCTCACTTCACCCAGGGAATCAGGGGGTCTTTAGCAATGTGCTGCGAAACCACGTAGGCACCATACCGATTCAGATGACTGGGGTCAGAGAAGAAATCGTTTTCGGTTGTCCATTCGCCTACCAGGTTGCGGTAGGTAAAGCCCATCTCACTCGAAATCTTGATCATATGTTGCTGAAAGGCTTGCTCATGTCCCGATCGAGCAGGGTCGAGATATTCACCCGTCAGCGGCAGATTGACAAAAACAAGGGGAATCTTTTGAGCTTGAGTGAACTTTGCGAGAGAAGCGATCGCGGCCTGCTGTCGCCCTTCTAGAGAAAAATTGTCGTAGTCGCTATCATTGGCACCCGTCACCCTGGAATATTTTTGGTAGTAGGTGGCTGGATTAAAGCGATTGGCGATCGGCAAAAATCCATCAATATCGACTAGTCCCTGACCATCTTGGGCGATCGTTTCGGTGTCTTGCCCTGGTTTTGACTGACCTGTAATGCCTTGACGAAACAAGTTTTTGAGCGACTCGCGCTGATTGTAAACGGACGACAGTTTGGCGAGAGATTGATTGAGCAGCGTGTTGACTGTCTGATAGCTTTCAGAAACGCTGGTATTGGTGACGGCGATCGTCTCGATCGAACTGCCCAACGCATTCTCAGCAGGTTTGGCGGGTGCGGCAGCGATATCTGTCGGCAGCTTCTTGAAACCGGGGGAAACGGCGATCGCGTTGTAGGTGATATCCAGTCGTCCGCTATTAAACGCTCTCGAACCGTCTGCCCAGAGGATCAGCTTTGGCATCTTTTCGGCGGGCAACAGGTGGCGCACAATCAAGTCTATGACCTGCGCTGTCGCTCCATTCACCCCAAAGTTAAACACCTTTTGACCAGGATAGCCCTGAGCCGCCAAAGATTGCTGAAGCGTCACCGGATCGATGCCTCGCATCGCTCTCGAACTGCCCAACACCAACACATCGGGGGCCCCATGCTGGGCAACAAACTGCCGATAAAGGACGAGTTTTTCATCCAACTGACGCGCGTTGAAGGTGGGATAGGGCGATCGGGCTGCGTCGGCCACCGCTTTTGGTCGCAGAGGGGCTGCAAGTAAGGCTCTAGGGGCGGCTTCTGACGTGGCTCGATTGGGAGAATCTGTGGCAATGACGGTCTGACCCGATTGAGTAAAGGAGCCATCAGACGCTCGCCAGCGACCCACTCCAGACTTTTGTAGAGACAGATTGGGCAGGTTCATTGCTTCAGAAGGCGCGGGCTTTTGAGCAGGGGCAGGCTGAACGGGAGAAGCTTTGGGCGCGGGTTCTACTTTGGACTTGAGCAGTTGTCCTACAATCCAATCGGTTTGCACCGTCAGCAACAGTCCGAGCGTGCCCCAGACGATCGCAACTTTGGCGGTGTGCGCGACTCCTTGCGGATAACTGGAAGCCATCGATGCGGTTTCTGACCCCGGAGCGCTCAACTCGGTTGGCACGAATAGCTGCGATCGCGTCAAAAAGTCCTGTACTGATTCCACCATCCGATCCAAAACGAGGCGCAACTCATTCGTCGTCAACTCAGGACGGACAATTAGCTCACCTGGTTCTGCCATCAGGTCACCCACATAGGCATCTGAGGCCGCAAATTCTGGAGTCGCTTCGGGGACTAGTCGGCTGCGCGAGACAAAATTTACTCCATAGCTCCAGGCGGGGCGCGTTTGACCCGATCGCCGTCCATAGATTCTCGCGCCCGTCATGTCAGGAATTGCTAACGGTTTGAGAAAGGTGCCGATCGCCGTTCCGACTTTTGTTTGAGAAGGACAGAGGGGCGATTCGGTCAAAATATGCAGCAGATCCTCTTTGCGTCTGACCTGAAGCCGAATGCCGCCCGTGGACAGTTGTCGATCCAAATCTGGGTTGAGCAAGCGAGTTAGAAGAAAAGCGATCGCGGGCAAATCTCCTTGTCTAGCCAGCGTCTCAGTGGAGTCAGACAACGCGGGATGAATTTTTGCAGGCAGATCGAGCCACTCGATCCAGGTGGGGGAGGCGGGTACGTCGGCTTCTACAGCGGGTTCGCTCCCGTAGACGGTGACGGCGTGAATCCCTTGAGGCGCGATCGTGTCTAGTAAGGGAGCGATCGCGGCCATGACTCGCGGCTTTTGCGGTTCAAGCGTTCCTTGAGTCTGGCAAGTGAGATGCAGGGTGGTTTCTTTGAGCGTGGCAGAAATTTGGACAGTCTGGTCGCCCAACGCTCGATTGAGTAACCGATCCAATGCTTTGAGATCGCCCCAACGCGCCCATTCTCTGAGCATCTCATCGGGAGGAGTCAGATCAACCCGCAACTGCCAATCAGGGTTCGATTCGCCCTGTACCTGACCGTGAACGATCGCCTCTCGAAAGCCCGTTAGCTCCAGATCCCGCAGTTTTTGAGGAATCGCCTGCGCCACCAGCGACGGATCAGGACTGTAAGCCGATTCGCACATCACCCAAAGACGATTGAGCGGTTGGGCAATCTCTCCGCCCATCGGAATCGCCTTGACGCTGGCCCGCACTGACACCCCTAACGAATTGAGCGCCTCACTGAGATATCGGGCGATCGCTTCTGGCTTTCCTTGTTTGGCCAGCGCAATATTTGCCAGCACGATCGCCGTATGAGGCTTTGAGTCTCCCTGGTTAGACAGCTTCTCTAAATGGCGATCGAGTTGGTTCAAATAAATCACGTCTGCCCACTGAGGACGCGCCTGTCCGAGCGCTCGCCCATAGAGGACTACTTGATAAATTTGAGGCTGATCAGACGAAACAAAGGGCTGTACATCCGTTTTGGACAACGATCGCACCAGTCTGCCAAAGACGATCGTCTGACTCGGACACACCTTGCCCTCACAGAGAACGTACAAATGATTGCCCCGCAGACGAGTGTGAATGCGGATCTGCTGTAAGCCGATCGCCTGATAGAGCCACGCCACCAGCGATTGGGGATCGGTCGATGAAAGGGGACGATCGGGAACATTCAACATCAGAGCCGTACTTCCTTCTCAGACTGCTCGTTTTGCTTTTTAGAGATAGCACACCCAACTGCGGTTTTCGACACGCTTTTCTAAAGGAAAAAGACTTTTCTCTGATATGGTATGCAAAAGTCTGCAATTTGGTCAGAAATCAGTCTAAAAAACTAACAATAGCGTCACAAACACTCAAAAAACAACTTTCTACGCCAAATATAGAGTATTCCTGAATATGAAAGATGCTTCATGAGCGATCGTAGCTTACCGTTTCTTCAGATTGTTTCTGCATCAAGTGTCCTAGTTTTCCTATACTGACTAAATCAAGCCTCATCTGGAATCAATATTATGCAATCTTCTTCTCAGTCAAACTCTTCTGGAGACGAGCAGGGTCTTTTGAATTTAAAGATTAATCCAGAGGTTTTGTTGGGGTTGGCGACGCTGCCTGTCTTAGTCGGATTGGTGGGAGTGAACGCGATCGCGCAGTCTGTTCAAGAGTTAGGAATGCTAAGTGAAGAAATTTTTAGGGGCGATCGCTTGCCCGTTCTCAACCTGTCAAATTCCTCAGACAAACCGAGTTAACAAAAACTTAAGGATTCTATAAGCGTCTATGTAGGTCTTGCGCCCTATTGAGAATAAGCAATTCCTCGTAAAATTGTTGAGTATCTCTGCTGGAAAAACTCTATGAGTTCGACACGCCCCTCCCCAGATGAATCGCCCTCCGGTCTCGCTATAGAAACCACCCTCACAGAACTTCATGAAGACGTGACAACGCTCACCTCTACTTTGTTTCTCCGCCATCGCCTCAGAATTGTAGAAGACCTCTGGGAGTCCGTGTTGCGCCAAGAGTGCGGTCAAGAGTTGGTCGATTTGCTCAATCAGTTGCGAGAAATGTGCTCTCCCGAAGGACAGGCGACGACGTTTGCTGAGTCAGACGTGCTGCAAGTGGTTGAGAAACTCGATCTCAATGAAGCCATTCGAGCCGCCCGCGCTTTTGCGCTCTACTTTCAACTGATCAATATTGTTGAGCAACATTACGAACAGCGCGACCAGCAGCAGCAATATCGAGCCGCCCGCGAAGTCTTGCCGGGTAAAAATGGGCGCAAATCTTCAGACAAATCATCCAGCCTGGAAGCCGATTTGTTAGAAAAGAGTCTGCATGATGCCGATGCGCGTCGAGAAGTGGGCACCTTTCACTGGCTGTTTCCCAATCTCAAAAAGCTCAATGTGCCGCCGCAGCAGATTCAGCGCTTGATCAATCAGTTGGATGTTTGGCTGGTGTTTACGGCTCACCCGACTGAAATTGTTCGGCATACGATTCGCGATAAGCAGCGACGGATCGCCAAAATCTTGCGAGAACTCGATCGCGTCGAAGACAACCTGCGATCGGTGGGGCTTTCTTCTTCCTGGGAAGCCGACTCACTGCGCGATCAGTTGACGGAGGAAATTCGCCTCTGGTGGCGCACCGATGAACTGCACCAATTCAAACCCACCGTTTTGGATGAGGTCGATTACACGCTGCACTATTTTCAAGAAGTCTTATTTGACGCGATTCCTCACCTTTATCAGCGCCTCAAGCAGGCCGTTCACGGCTCGTTTCCAGGAATGCAGATGCCCCGCCATAATTTTTGTCAGTTTGGGTCTTGGGTGGGCAGCGATCGCGATGGCAATCCCTCAGTCACGCCTCAAATCACCTGGCAAACGGCTTGCTATCAGCGCAAATTGGTTCTCGGAAAGTACATTAAGTCGATCGAGCATTTGACTGATCTGCTCAGTCTGTCTCTGCACTGGAGCGACGTGTTGCCCGATCTGCTGGAGTCGCTGGAGCAAGATCAGCAACGGATGCCAGAAGTCTATGAAGGACTGGCGGTGCGCTATCGACAAGAACCTTATCGGCTCAAGCTGGCCTACATTCAAAAGCGGCTAGAGAATACGCTGATTCGCAGTCAACAGCTTTATAACGGCGATTGTTTGCAGCAGGAGATTCCAGAATACGACGAAGCGACGATCTACCGCTCTGGCACCGACTTTCTCACCGAGTTGCATCTGATCCAGCGCAATCTGGGCGAAACGGGACTGAACTGCCGCGATCTAGATCTGCTAATCTGTCAGGTCGAGATCTTTGGCTTTAATCTGGCCCATCTCGACATTCGTCAAGAAAGCACTCGTCACTCAGACGCAATGAATGAGATTGCTGACTACCTGCAAGTCTTGCCCAAGCCCTACAACGAGATGTCAGAAGCGGAACGATCGCTCTGGCTGGCGACCGAACTGCAAACCCGCCGACCGCTGATTCCGTCAGAATTGCCCTTCTCGGAACGGACAAAGGAAACGATCGCCACCTTCCGCATGATTCGCAAGCTTCAGCAGGAATTTGGTCAGGACATCTGCCGCACCTACATCATCAGCATGAGTCATGACGCAAGTGACATGCTGGAGGTTCTTTTATTAGCCAAGGAAGCGGGACTATACGATCCGGCGACGGGCATCAGTGCAATTCAAGTGGTGCCGCTGTTTGAGACGGTGGAGGATTTGTTAAAAGCGCCCTCGGTGATGACGGAGATCTTTGAGTTACCGTTTTATCGATCGCTGCTCTCCGGTGGCTTTGCCAAGTCTGCGGCTCCCGATGCGTCGTCTCAGATGTCGCTGCAAGAAGTGATGTTGGGCTACTCAGACAGCAACAAAGATTCTGGCTTTCTCAGCAGCAATTGGGAAATTCATAAAGCGCAGCAGGCCTTGCAAACGATCGCCGATCGCTACAATGTGGCGCTGCGAATCTTTCATGGGCGCGGTGGATCGGTGGGTCGAGGCGGCGGGCCTGCGTATGAGGCGATTTTGGCGCAACCGGGTCGCAGCGTAAACGGACGGATCAAAATTACCGAACAGGGCGAAGTGCTGGCTTCCAAATATTCTCTGCCAGAGTTAGCGCTGTTTAACCTCGAAACCGTGACGACGGCTGTAATTCAAGGGAGTTTGCTCCGCACGGGGTTTGATGACATTCAGCCCTGGCACGAAATTATGGAGGAGCTGGCGGCGAAGTCTCGCGCTCACTATCGTGGCTTGATTTACGAACAGCCTGATTTTATTGACTTCTTTCATCAGGTCACGCCGATCGAAGAAATTAGCCAACTGCAAATTAGCTCTCGTCCGGCGCGGCGCGGGGGTAAAAAGGATCTGTCGAGTCTTCGCGCAATTCCCTGGGTGTTTAGCTGGACTCAGAGCCGCTTTTTGTTGCCCTCGTGGTATGGGGTGGGTACGGCGCTGCAAGGTTTTCTTGATGAACATCCCGAAGAACACTTGAAGCTGATGCAATATTTCTATCTGAAGTGGCCGTTTTTCAAAATGGCGATCTCAAAGGTGGAAATGACGCTCTCTAAGGTTGATCTGCAAATTGCGGGACACTACGTGAGTGAGTTGACGCTGCCCGAAGATCGAGAACGCTTTGCGCCAGTGTATGAACAGATTGTCAATGAGTATCATCTGACTCGTGAGATTGTGCTGACGATCACGGGACACAAGCGCTTACTCGATGGCGACCCCGAACTTCAGAGATCGGTGCAGTTGCGAAACGGGACGATCGTTCCCCTCGGATTTCTACAAGTCTCGCTGCTCAAACGGCTACGTCAACACAAATCTCTGGCGGCGGCTGGAGTGGTGCGATCGCGCTACAGCAAAGGTGAATTGCTCAGAGGCGCACTGCTAACTATCAACGGCATTGCCGCGGGGATGAGAAACACGGGCTAAGACGAGGGATGAGGGGTTGCCGCTGGTAGCACGCTTCGCGAGAGGGATGAAGGGGATTCGAGACTTTAGCCGAGTCCCTTTTCAAAGTTGAGCTTTTTGCCTGAATTTGACGGGCCGTTATCAGGTTCAGCCGCTCTAAAATTTGAGAAAAAGCTTGTCCCCATTTCAGCCTGTGACTATCGATTTGATGAGTCTTTGGGCGATTTGCTGTCACAAGTTCGCAGTGAGCTAGTCGATGAATATGCCGAGAAAGTTTATGAAGGAACAGGACACCGAATCGGCGGCTATCCAGGCTTTACCCAAACCGACCTGCGTGACTGGAATGAATCTTATCGGAACTATGACTGTTTGTTATTTCAGCTAGATAGCGATCGAGTCACCAAAGACTCAAACTGCTCAATTGATCTGATGTGGGGCGATAACGGTCGCTAACTTTTTTATTACATCCGAAGCGCTCAAAAGACTAGATTTCTCAGACGTTTTATATAACTGGGATTGCTGTTAGGTGCAGTATTCATTCAGTTCTTAAGTAGCTGGATGGAATTCAAGAGAAGACCCTCATCCCCAACCCTTCTCCCCAAGGAGAAAGGAGTTAGATTCAAAGTCCCTCTGCCTGGGGCTACGGTGTATAGACTTGTGTATACTCACTTCGTTCTAGTCGGCTTCAGCCCCCTAAATCCCCCATTCTGGGGGACTTTAAGCAAAAAAGACTTCCAGAATTTAGAACCCTGATCAGCGTTCAAAGTCCCCCAAATTTGGGGGATTTAGGGGGCGAAGGATTACGGCAAGTACAGATCAATCGACTTATGTATACACGGTAGCTGCCTGGGGAGAGGGATTTAGCGATTATCTTGAATGTCAAGCCGGAAGCGCAACTTTTTCAGGGCTG
>NZ_JBJPHS010000136.1:0-14425 GCF_052939495.1 Phormidesmis sp. 146-12
TTGTTTGTAAACCTGGTTCTACCCTCAATTAGAAAAGATTTGTCAGGCAGTCAGGATATCTGCTCTAGCAGATCGCGCTATCACAAGTTGAAATTTGCGGCTCAACTGTCTCCTCAAAGTATCAACCGGGATTGAAGAAATTTTCAACAAAAAAGGGCAGGTACATCACCCACCCCCATCATTGAGAGAATCATTAGAGAACGCGATCGCCCCTATTCTTCAGCATCAAAGTCATCATCATCTTCGTCTTCAGCCTCTGCTATTCCAACAGAGTTAGCAGAAACTACCGCGCCCATTTCTAGCTTCTCGCGCACCAGTTTTTCGACTTCTTTGGCAAAGTCAGGCTTTTCTTCCATGTACTTGACCGCATTGTCACGACCTTGACTGATGTTGTCGCCGTTATAGCTATACCAGGCACCCTTGCGAACGATCACGCCCGTTTCTTCTGCCAGGTCAACCAGACAGCCCAGCGTCGAAATGCCTTTGCCAAAAATCACATCAAACTCAGCAATTCGGAACGGAGGCGCAACTTTATTCTTGGCCACCTTCACCTTGACGCGGTTACCAAATTCTTCGTTGCCCTTTTTCAGAGTTTGAATCCGACGAATGTCTAAGCGAACGGACGCATAATACTTGAGTGCCTGACCGCCTGTGGTCGTTTCGGGGCTGCCGTAAGTCACCCCAATCTTTTGCCGCAGTTGGTTAATGAAAATCACCGTACAGCCAGACTTGCCGATATTACCTGTGATCTTTCGCAGCGCTTGACTCATCAGACGAGCTTGCAGACCCATGTGAGAATCGCCCATTTCGCCTTCGATTTCAGCGCGAGGAACGAGAGCCGCTACCGAGTCAATCACCACGACATCAACGGCGGTCGATCGCACCAACTGATCCACAATTTCAAGGGCCGATTCGCCCGTGTCAGGTTGAGAGATCAACAGGTTAGCAATATCAACCCCCAAGGCGGCTGAATAGCTGGGATCAAGGGCGTGTTCGGCATCCACATAGGCGGCCACTCCACCCGCCCGTTGCACTTCGGCCACCGCATGAAGCGCCAAAGTCGTTTTACCCGAACTTTCTGGGCCATAAATTTCGATGACGCGACCTTTGGGCAATCCGCCACCCAGGGCGAGATCCAGCGTCAAAGCACCCGTGGGAATCGTCTCCACCTTCATGCGGGTGGCATCACCGAGGCGCATAATGCTGCCTTTCCCAAAATTGCGCTCAATTTGGTTTAGCACCAAAGTCAGGGCTTTTTGCTTGTCGGAAGTTTCAGATTTACTAGTAGCCATTAGCGCCTCAGAAAAAGAAAAATTGTAGAGGGAATGTGGAAAGGGTGAGCGCCCCTTGCGGTATCTGCAAAACAGTCCGCAGTCGGGATTCAGAATTTACGTTTGTAACACAGGAGAGCACGATCGTAACCAAAAAACCGTTCATTATTTAAGTGGCCCTTCCTCCAGGTTACACGCGATGTCAATGAATCTGCCTAGCATGATGGTTCCAGATGCGCCGCTCTCTGTGGGCGGAGTGACGGCTTACATTCAGTTTCTTCTAGAGCAAGATGACCAGCTTCGTCAGGTGTGGGTGACGGGGGAGGTTTCGAGCGCCACGAAGTATCGGAGCGGGTTGTTTTTTACGCTGCAAGACCCCGATGCCAAGGCTGCGATCAGTTGTGTGGTCTGGAGTAGCCAACTCGACAAATTAGCTGCGCTGCCAGCCCCCGGAGAACAGTTGATTTTGCTAGGTCGGGTGCAGGTTCATCCTCAGCGGGGCAGTTACCAGTTGATTGTCTGGCAAGCCCTGCCTGCGGGAGAAGGTCTGCGTGCCTTGCGCTATCGACAGTTGCGGCATCGGTTGGAGGCTGAGGGACTGTTTGACTCAGAGCGAAAGCGCCCGTTGCCAGCCCACCCCCAAACGGTTGCAGTGGTGACTTCGCCGCAAGCCGCAGCCTGGGGAGACATCCAACGCACGCTCAAACGCCGCTATCCAGGGTTGCAGGTGTTGTTTTCTCCGGCACTTGTCCAGGGAGAACAGGCTCCTGCTTCGATCGTGGCCGCGATCGCACGAGTCGAGCGAGATGCTAGAGCGGATGTACTAATTCTATCACGCGGCGGCGGGGCGATCGAAGATATGGCTTGTTTTAATGATGAATTGGTGGTGAGGGCGGTGGCGAACTGTTCGATTCCTGTGATTGCGGGCATTGGGCACCAGCGCGATGAGTCTTTGGCGGATCTGGCGGCAGATGTGTTTGTCCATACGCCCACGGCGGCAGCAGAACAGGCAGTTCCCTGTCTAGCGGATCTTCACGACGAGCATCAAGAGCGGTTTCGACAGTTGACGATCGCCGTTCAGCAATACCTGGCGGTGGAGAACGATCGCTTGCAGAATCTGCGGAATCGATTCAAACGGTTGAAGCTCGATCGTCAGCTTAAACAAGAGGCGCAGGTGGTTTCCTGGATGCGAAGACGCTTGATCCAATCCACGCAGCAACGCTTTCAAGAAGCGACTCAACATCATCAAATGCTGCAAGAAAAGCTGACGACCCTTGATCCCCAGGCAGTGCTGCGACGCGGATATGCGGTGGCGAGATTGGAAGATGGGACGATCGCACGATCGGCTTCTGAGCTAATGGTTGGGCAAGCATTATCAGTTCAGTTGGGTCAGGGATCAGTGACGGTTACGATTACTTCAATTCAGTAGCGTTTCAGTTAGCTGGTCTGTCGGAGGAGAGAGACGATCACCTTAAAACTGTTATTTTTAATACAACTTGTGAAAGATGGCTAATCAACTTTTGTCCCCTAGTCTTGATGTAGCTGGTAAATGACAAATACCAGTCAACCAAATTAAACACTAGGAGAAAGATCATGAGTTTAGAAGAAAGAGCTAAGGCTGCTGGTAAGAATATCGAAGGTAAAGCTCAAGAAGCGTTGGGCAACGTGACAGGTGACGCTGGTGACCAAGTTGAAGGCAAAGCAAAGCAAGCCGAAGCAACCGCACGCAACGCGAAAGAAGATGTGAAAGATGGCGTTAAAGATGTCGTCGATAAAGCATAGTTAACTTCAAAAAAGTCTGGGCGACTCTAGTGGTTTCTCAGGCTTTTTTTATGGATTAAATAACTCATCAAGCTTGTAGCTTAAAAGGAGAATAAAGTGAGTTTACCTCAACAATTTCGTAAAGCTTTGCTTGCGTTGTCCTTAGTTTTGGTTTTGGCGCTAACTGCCTGTCAGGGAGCCGTTGCGACTTCTCCATCGGGGAGCCAAAAAGTTAGCAATAACCCTCAAGTCAGCGTTAATAAAAGTTACGGTCAAACTGAACGCGGCACGACTCAAGCAGGCCAAAATTTTGGTGATTGGGTTGTGCAAACAAGCAAGGGCTTGGTTCAAGATGCGTATGTCCGGGGCAGTGACAAACTAGGAGTGGTGGTTTCTTCTCAGGTGCGCCCAAACGAAGTCCGTCCTTTGGCAAAATCTCTGGTACAAGGCTTTCGTAAAAATGCCCCTGATCGCGATCTGACAGTCTTGATGTATGCGCCAGATAAGAAGCTGATTCTGACTGCAAAGTACGACAATGCCACCAAGCAAATTCAGTACGAAGGATAGAATTTGAGACTGTAAAAATTGCAGTTTGAGACTTCAAGAATCCGCTTACAAATTATTAGCAGGAGTTTAATCAAATGCCCAGCAGCGACGAATATAAACGTCAGATTATGCAAGATTTGGCGCGGGGAGACAAAGAATCTGCGGACGATATTATTCCTAACGACGCTTCGGAAAACTACGAAAATTTTGACGATTTTGCTCAACGATCGTCCCGCGAAGAGCGCCGTCAACTCTTTGGCAAATCCTTTCATCCCGATCGCATTCCCTCCACTCAAATGGAGCCAGAACTTCAAAAAGCGATCGCTCAAATCAAACCCAACGAGCGCGATGATGTTGCTAAAGAATTTCTCAACCACTTCAAAAAACGGGGCTTGAACGATCGCGAACTCGAACAGCAATTGGGACTCTCGACCCACCACGCCAGCCGGATGCACGCCGATGATGTGAGTAAACTTGCTGCTTTTGCCTACCACAACCATCCCGACATCTTCCAAGATGTATTGGCTGACCAGCCTGCGCTAGTGAAGTTTATGAGCAATCCTTTGGTCGGTGCTGCTTTTGGAGCGATCGCCGCTAAGTGGCTTGGTAAACACAGATAGTTCGAGACTTGATTTAAAACAGGAAAGGGATAGAGACGAGCGATCGTTTTCTATCCCTTTTTTGGTGTGAATTTGAGGAAATTTTTGGCTTAAAGTCGCTTGCTGGTAAGGACTTCAGTTAGTCCAGGGCTTGCAACCAGGGCAAAAATTTCACTCGACTCAAGGATTAGGTGAATCTGCCCAGCGATCGTTTGCGCTGAATGCCGATCACAGCAGGTTTGGGCGGCCCGTCTAAATCGCCTTGCAGATTGCTGGGCCAGTTGCTTCCACGAGAGACAGTACGAGTCTGGTTAAACAAGCTGCCATCCAGCGCCAGCACTTCAATCTCACGACTCAAGGTAACCTTGGGCACAAAGGGACAATCTTCGCCAGGGTGCTGCACCGCAATGATGAGCGTCTCTCCTACAAAAGTCGGCCCCGTCATTTCACAGCGAGGTGGCCCATAGGCAAACGGCACGACCTCACCTGCGTGTTGTCCACGAGTCGGGATGTAGAACAGCCAATTATTGCCAAAGACTCCTGTAAAGCTAGAAACATTGCCTTTGCTGGTGTGATTGATCGAGGTTGGCTTGCCAGTTGCGCCCACCTCAAATCCGTTGTGAGTGCCTGTAGACATATCGGTGACACCCCAGACGTTTGCAAGCTTATCGAAGGCCAGGTTGTCCACATTGGCAAACCCTGCGCCATCTTTAGACCCCGCTTCGCCGCCTTGAGCAAATCGCTGCCAGCGGAAGGTAGTCCCGGCTCCGTCTCGGCTGTTTTCGATAATTTTGTAGAGTCCGCCTGACTGCTGAGTGTCTGCGGGTGCATCGCTGTACTTTGCCACTACAAAAATTCGCGAATCAGGATAGCCATCGCTGCCGGGTGCCCCATCGGTGTAGGCGATGAAGACTTCCTTAGTTTTGGGATGAACTTCGAGATCCTCTGGGCGAGCGGTTGGCGTTCCTCCAATCAGGTTAGCCGCCAGAAAAGCATCGACCAAAATTGCCCCTTGTGAGGTGTAAAAGTCAGATAGCTTTTTGCCCTGGTAACCCGGTAGAGCAGCCGCCTCATTGAGACGAGTCAGCGCAAAGCTTCCGCCGTCTACGGTTTGTCCAGCTACTCCATTGCGACGCGGTAAGGGCAACAGTCCTTCGCGCTGGGCTGACCCCAAAGCGGCAAACTCCACCGAAGATAAGACGCTAGGAGGAATCGGATTCGTTGGAGAATTCAGGTTCAACGGCAACCATTCGCCCGTTCCGTCCGCGTTGTATTTGGCGACGTAGAGCGTACCGTCTTCAAAGAGACGGCTATTTTTTTTGTCTTTGGGGTTGGTAATTTTGCCCTTGCTGACAAATTTCCAGGTGTGACCGCCACGACGATCGTCCCCTAGATAAGCCACCAATTTTCTACCTGCTTCGGCTCTCATGGCGACGTTTTCATGGCGATATCGTCCTAGCCAGGTGTGTTTGCGAGGGCGGTAGTTTGGATCGCCGGGGGCGATTTCTACTGTCCAGCCGTACTTTTCGCCGACCAAGCCAAATTCGGTTCCCGTTGTGCCTGTGCTATATCCGGTCTGGGTTCCGTCGGGCTTGACCGCTTCGGTGACTCCTACAAAGAACGCGCTGCTTCCCTGGAAGTTTTCTTCGCAAGAGAGAATGGTTCCCCAAGGGGTCGTGCCGCCAGAGCAGTTGTAGGCTGTGCCGATGATGCGGTTGCCCAGTCCGTCTGAGTTGATGGCTGCAAAGACTTCGGTGGCGGCGGGGCCCGTGCCAATCAGATAATTTTGATCGCCCTGTTGATAGGATTTGCTGCCCCAAGAGGTAATAGCGCTGTAGGAGTCGGAGCGATCGCGATTGATCCCCAGACCCGACAACCCATGCAGACGGCGATTTTTGGAGTCTTTGACGACGGCATAGCGTCTATTTCTACCCTGGGCAATCCGCACGATCGAGCCGCCCAGATTGTAGAGAAACTCACCCGATAGTTCGCGGCCTTTCACCGTCGGAAAGCCTGGAATGACGATCGGCCCACTTTCCTGAAATGCTTCTGTAATATCCGCCGGAGCTTCGGGGGCAAACCGCGAGATCGGGAAGCTGGCGTATTCGTGGTTGACCCACAGATAGCCTTCTCGGTTGCCATTGATCGGTACATAGCCCGTGTAGTCGCAGTTGTAGCCAAAATACTCTTCTTCATTGGGAAACACCCGATCGCCCCAACTGACGATTAAGTAGCGCTCATATTCGGGAGGCACGACCACATCATCGATCGGCGTATAGCTGCTCAAATTCATCTGAGCTGGGGAGGTAGCTTCGCCCAAGAGCGTTCCTTGACCGTTGGCGATCGCCAGGAAGCTGCGTTGATTTTGGTAAATTGGCAAGGGATGAGGCAGCCGCACTGGGGTAAATGAAAGCTCGGTAGCCGTTGCGACTGAGGAGTCACTCCCAAAAAGTTTTTGACCAAAGGTAGGGACTAATGCGGTGGTAGCGGCACTACTCCCAAAAAAAATCAGCAGTTGTCTGCGAGTTAAAGACATAAATCTCTCTAGAGGAAAAACAGCTCGAAGAAGACTAAAAAACCAGGCAAAAGCCTCAACAAGCACCCTGAGTATTGATTCGTTTCACTGAGACGGGTCATTGATATAGAAGGCTATAGGGCTGATAACCGTTCTCACCTCAGCAGTATAGGGATCTGACTTTAAGGGAGGATAATCCTTGGGTTAATACTGAGAAGTTTTGGACGTTAAGGATCATGAACTTGATAAACCTGGTGAATTTTCTTAGAAATAAGAATTAGATGACATTGAGTTTTGTAGGGTGTGGTGAGCGATCGAGAAAGGCACCGCCAATGGCCGAAATTGGGGCATTTCGCGTGTCTCAACACATCCACGCAATCGTCCGTTTCATCAAATTCACAATCCTTTGTTTTTGCAAGCGATTTGAACCGCCACCCAAAAGTGCAGGTTATTTTAATTCCTGCTCTTAGTCATCTCGAAAAGCAGGGTCATCTGCTGAGTTTTGAGAAATGGAACTGAACGGCGGGGCAGTTTGGGCAACTTGACCCTCAAACTTGAGCAGTCTGGCCGCGATGCTGTAATAACGAGCATGCGATCGCAGCCGAGAATCCTTTTGCCAATCCGATCGCGTCACCTTCACCGTTAACAGAGGAACGGACTCTCCAGAGCGATCGCCCGATAGCCGCATCAAAACTTCTGTGACATCAGCCTGCTTAAACGCTTGAGACACTGATTTCTCAGCCAACTGCTCCGCCTGCTGCATCAGGGCTGCAAACGAAGGACTCATCTCTGCCTCAAGGGTCAAATCTGTTTGCACGACTCTTGCGCTGACTGATCGAGCACCGCCCAACCCCAACCCCACCAGCAGAAAAGCCAATCCCAGCCATCTATTCAGTCTTAAAAGCTGCATCAGGTATACTTTGCGATGATCGGCGCTATCCTATCTCGAAGCCCCTGGCAACTCGTGTTTTCTAGCGCACAACCACGAAATTCATGCGGCCTGAGTTTGTAGCAGTATCATGGGCGATGCGAGGCTAGGGGAAGCCCATTAGCCCGGAGTTGAGGAGATTTTCTGAGGAGTTTAGTGATGTCATTCTCTCGCGTCTGTCAAAGGGTTGGTGGAGTTTTGCTAGTTTTGGGCTTGCACACCGGGGGAAACGCTGCTATCGCTAGTCCGATCTCTTCGAGTTATCCGCAAGGGATCGCTCAGTCAACTCCTCGGTCTGATGCGCCCATCTATCCGCCGATCGCGCCTCCGCCCCTTGTGCCGCCTCTACCCAGTCAACGTCGCCAGCAAGAAGAAACGACGATCGGGACAGATTACCGAGTCAGCGCCCTACAGCGAGACTATCAGGGCAATCTCTGGGTCGGCACCTGGCAGGGATTAGCGAAGATTGACCCCAACACGGGCAGAGTTTTGGCGCGAGTCACGATTCCCAATGTGACGATCGGTGCCCTTGCTCAAGACAAAGTGGGCCGCATCTGGGTCGGCACCTATGAAGGACTACAGCGCGTCGATCCCCGCACCAATGAAGTCACGGCTCAAAATTTCTTTTTGCCTTCCAATCGAGTTCTCTCGCTACAACTGGACAACCGTGGCTATTTATGGGTAGGCACTGACCAGGGGTTGGCGATGATCAGTCCTGACCAGGGATTGTTAATGACGACGCTCAAAAATTTGCCAGGAGTAAGCGCAAATGCCCTGAGTCTGGATGCGGACGGTCAGCTTTGGGTGGGCACCCTGGACGGACTAGTGAAGGTCAACACCGCAAGCGCTCTGATTATGAATCAAATCACAGGCTTATCTGAGGGAACGGTACAAACCTTAGCGCTCGACTCCAGGGGATCGGTCTGGGCTGGCACTGTCAACGGCTTATTGGAAGTAAATGCTAAAGAATCGCGAGTGGTGCGATCGGTCACCCAACTCAGAGGACGCAACATCACCTCAGCCCGATTTGATAAAGTCGGCAGCATTTGGGTGGGTACGACCAGTGGGCTGTTTCGCGTCAATCCCTTTAATGGGGCGATCGTCGGTCAGGTGGGCAATCTTCCATCTAGTCAGGTGATCAGCGTCTCGCCCGATACAGGCAACAAGCTTTGGGTCGGCACCAGTGACGGACTGGCCTGGGTCAGTATGAGTAGCTATCAAACTCAACGCCATTCTGTGTTTAGTCGAGCCTCTCAGTAAGCTGAAGTTTCTGGAACTGACCCTCTGGTTAGCCCTCTCAGTCACTACAATCCATCAGCTTCGTTGTGATATTTTAGGCAAGAAAAGCACTTATAATCTACCTAGAATATAGTCAGTGATCGCACGGCGCAATGGAAACTTTAAAGGACTCTCAGATTGAGAATATTCCAGTTCAATTGGAGAACGGAGTACAAATCAGGGTTGAAGCAACCGTAATTGGTTCTAGTCTTCAAATTGGCGTTGAAGGTGAAGAGATTGAGTCAGATGTGGGAGCAAGGATTCAATCTCCTAAAGAGGTGACTGATGCGATCGAGGGAATCGCTGGCTCAGTCGTTGAAAGTCTCAAAAAATTCAAACCTAGTAAATCCAGCATCGAATTCGGTGTTGAGTTTGGCTATGAGTCTGGGCAGCTAACAGCTTTGATCGTCAAAGGTACAAGTAAGGCAAATCTCAAGATCACGATGGAGTGGACTAAAGAGTAGACAAAAAAAGGAGTATGTACGTGGCTGACCAGTCAATTTATAAGTTGTTTCAAAGCTGTACTGTCCGGATAAAAACATCCAGGGAGAAAGGAACTGGTTTCTTCGTCGCTCCAGGGAAAATTTTAACTTGTAATCATGTACTAGAAGCAGCTAAAGATGATGAGATAGAAATTTATTGGAAAGATAAGAAATTTATAGCAGAGGATATAGAGAAGATTGATCGTGTAGAGAGTAAAGAAAGAGATCTTGCACTTCTCACAATCTCTTACACAGAACATCCATGTGTATATCTAGACAGAGAAGCTGATCCTCACGACCAACTCTACAGTTATGGTTTTCCTGATGAAGGTGGTTTCTCAATCAGTCCTATTTGTGAGGGAAGAAGTAAAAATGAACAGTTTCTTACTATAAAACACGAAAGCATTAGACATGGATTAAGTGGCGCTCCACTACTAAATCGCCGCACTTGGAAAGTGTGCGGAATTATTAAAAGCAGGCGGAAAGCAGATTTAATTTTGAATGTTTTAGAAGTGGTGGGTGGTCAAGCCATTCCAGCAAAAGTGATCTTTGATCAATGGATTGGTTTAGAAAGTGAACATGATCGGTTTCACTACCACGATCCTCGTTGGCGATCGCTCATTCCTCGCGTCATTGGGAAACTGACTTTTGAGGGATTAACACTGACCTTTCTGTCTCGTTTAGGAATCAGAGTGGATGTATCTGTGCTTGATAAACAGTTCTCTGAACCCGTTCCTCGCTTGAAATCTCCTCCAGTTCCCGATCGTCCCAGAAGAGAGATGGGCTACAAAAATGCGTTTAATAAAGCAGTAGAGGCGTTGAAAGTTCTAGATGGCGATAAGAAAGTTACTGGGTTTTATGGTGAACCAGAGTCAGAAGAATGGTTGTTAGAAAAAATCGCCCATGCTGATGTTGTCACTAGCTTTCCAGGCGGTGTAGTTGATGTTCCAGAGGGAGACCGTTACCTTACCGCATTAGACCTACTAGAGAAGATTTTCTATGACTACTACGAGGAAAAAGATGGCATAAAGTATGGTGCCAAGAAGATTAAGAGTAATTTACAAGATAGAAAAGCACTTGTTCTAGTTCATAACACAAAATTATCTTCCGAGCAGGTTCGGAAACTATGTAATGAGATGCCAGGGTCTGGATTTGTGTTCACCTGGCGCAAAGGCGATCCTCTTGCTTCAGTGGCGCAATCTATTTTCAAAGTAGGTAAATTAGAGCTTGATGATGCCCTTGATGTTGTTGCTGAAGAATTCATTAGGGGACGAGCTAAAACTCAAGACGAACTTTTTCATTTTGAGAGTGGAGGACAGTGGAGAGACCTTTTAAAGGATGAAGATCGCCAAGCAGCAGAGATCCTTGTAGAACTCAAGGGAGTGAACGGACATCCTCAGAAAATCCGACGAGCAGTCGAGCTAGCAAAAAGTAGAAAAAAATACAGAAATCAATCACTACAAGAAACTGTTGAGGAGATCCGAAAAAATCCATTGCTTGTGTCTTTAGACCTCACAAAAATCGTCGAATCGCTTTCTAAGCCTGACCGCCGAATATTGAAACTTTTGGCTGTTTTAGGGGTTGCAGGAAGTTCTCTTCTAATTGCCCTGTTCGCTAATGCAGCAGAAATTCCTAACATCAGTAAACATTTGAACTCGTTAGCAGAACAGGATCTCGTTCAAGTTTCTGACTCCAAATATCAGCTTACCTCCGATATCAGTGAAGTCCTTAATCAAGCAACACATTTGACTGATGTGCGAGAAGAGGCGCTAAATCATTTCACGACCTTAGTTGAGCAACAGATAGAACCTAGTCAAGTCTTTGAAAACGTCGATGCCATCTCAAATATCCTGGAATGGGCTTTCGAGTCCGGTCGATATGCAGATGTAATCAAACTTGGTCAAGGATTGGAAGGCGCACTGGTATTTAACGGACTGTGGGGAATGTGGGAACGAGTTCTGCAATGGGAACTTCAAGCCTCACAAGCACTCAACGATGGACAATCCATATCTTGGGCGTTACATCAGCTTGGCACACGTGCCCTATCTCTGGGCGACAGTAGCACTGCTCGTTCTCGTCTCACACAAGCACTGACTCTTTGAGAATCACTAGGGGATACCGATGGTGCCGCTGTCACCCGCCATAATCTGGGATCATTGGCACCGCTTCCGATCGTTTCCCATCTCATGCCTCCAATCACTGTTGGCACTGTAGCTGCTCTACTATTGCTCGGCTTTTGGTTGATTCCTGACCCCTGTTCTCGTGGCTCAACAATCTGGCGGTTGCCTATATTGAATTGGCTGAGTTCTTATTCTTTTTCTGAGAATTGTCTCCTAGGTGAAGCTACGCTGAGAATTCCCGCCAAACCCAAAACTCTTGAGCCGACACCTTGTGTGATACAAGGAACTGAAGTATTCACCATTACACAAACCCAAAACACTTTTAGGGGAGAAATCTCCTATCTTTTAAGGGGAAACCAAAAAAGAACATTAGTAGAAGGAAATCGAACGAAAAGTGGCTGGTTCTCCATGAAATCTGTTGAACCTCAGCTTGACGAATGCTTCATCACTTTTGATGGAGAACAGCTTCAAGGTCTTCCTTTCTCCAGAAAACAAGGAGAAATAGTTGGAGGTGTAAGTGCTGATGAAGTCTTAATTGATGAGAAAACAAAGAAAATTAAAACTGACAAATCTCAAGGAGCATCAGGGGCGTTTCGTATGCTTGAAACTTCACTCAACACGTGGGCGCTTGAGATTCCTGAAGGAGAAAAATTTAGGCTAAGACCATCCCCTAAACCTGGACTACCTTCAACTGGTAATGGTTCATTTACAACTCCCTCAACTTCTACAAGTTCTTTAAGATCACAGACTCAACCGCCTTCGGGAGGTGATTCTAGCTCAAAGCCAAGCCAAGCCGACAAACCGATAACCCAAATCACAGAAGTGCCACCAATTTCATCCGGTTCTACTCAGGAGGAGCTTCGAGATGCTCTAAATATTGCAGTAAATAAGAAAGATTGGAGCAGTGCGATCGCAATTGTGGACAGATGGCTTAAAAATGCGTCCCCCAAAGAAGCCAAGGATCTTCAGGAATACCGAGTAGTGCTACAGAAGCGACTAGCTGAATCCTCTAATAATCCAGTGCAGACACCGAGGAACTAATCCTTGTCAAGTTGTGTGTCAAAACTCTTATTAAATGCGGGATGTGCTATGTTTCCTGTCCTCTCGCACAGCCGCTATAATTTTTATCATGATGCCAGTTTCTTCCCATAGTACCAAATGACCCTTTCTCAACCCCTATCTCCTCCACCAGGATTTGAGCAACTCACTAAAACACAACAAATTAATTACGTTCAGCAGCTCTGGGATTTGATAGTCACCACAGATGATGAGCTACCTATTCCTCAGTGGCATTTAGAAATCGTAAATGAACGTGTTGCCTCGCAGAGCAATTCATCGTTGAGCACATGGGAGGAGGTGAAGCAAAGATTATTGAGCAAATATAGTGAGCGATAATCTACCGATTGTGCTTGATTCTAGGGCTGAAGAGGATCTTGATGCCGCAGCCCAATGGTATGCCGAGCAACGCATAGAGCTTGCGTTAGAGTTTTTGGATGCCGTTGATGCTGTATTTGCAGTCATAGTTCAGTTTCCCCAGGTAGGTCGAGAGGTTGCTGCTGGTATTCGCAGAGTATTGACTAAGAAATTTCCATTCTGTGTCTACTATGTGATTGACGATGGACGTTTGACTGTTTTTGCAATCTTGCACCTTCGCCAAAGCCCTGACACTTGGCTGCAAAGGCTGGCGTAGCAATACTTATTGGTGAGAAGCGAGGGCTACCAAATCATTGCAGTGGCGGAATGGAGATGCAGACGCAAAGCTCACTAGCCGTTGTTAAACTCAATCGAGCCGCTCGGCTGAAAATAGAGGCGAAAATAGAAGTTGGACAATCCGGTACAGAATCTCCACACTTCATAACCCCACACTTTACACCCCACACCTCAATGCCTGTCACGCCACAGCAGCTTATTCAGCGCAAACAGCAAGAACGCCCGATCGTGGTTTTGACCGCGTGGGACTATGCGATCGCTCAAATTCTCGACCAAGCTGGAGTTGACGTGATTTTGGTGGGCGATTCTCTCGCGATGGTGGCGTTGGGCTATGAGACGACGTTGCCGATTACCTTGGATGAGATGCTGCATCACGCTAAAGCAGTGCGGCGAGGGGTCAAAAACGCTTTGCTGGTCGTGGATTTGCCGTTTTTGAGTTATCAAGAAAGTTCCCAACAGGCCATTCATTCAGCCGGGCGAGTCTTAAAAGAGACGGGGGCGCAGGCGGTCAAGCTGGAAGGGGGGTATCCGGCGATCGCTGAAACAGTATCCCGTCTGGTGCAGGCTGGCATTCCCGTAATGGGACATGTGGGACTCACACCGCAGTCTGTTCGGCAAATCGGTTTCAAGCAGCAGGGCAAATCCCCCGAAGCCAGCGATCGGATTTTGAGTGAAGCGATCGCCCTTGAGCAAGCGGGAGCCTTTGCGATCGTGATTGAACACGTCCCCTCAGCTTTAGCCCTTCAAATTACTCAAAAGCTGACGATCCCCACGATCGGCATTGGGGCAGGGGTTCACTGTGACGGTCAAGTTCTCGTCACCACAGACGTTTTGGGACTCTCGACCTGGAAGCCTCCGTTTGCGAAATCCTATCTAGATCTGCACGACTTGATCAAGAATGCAGTGCAGTCCTTTGCGGATGAGGTGCGATCGCATCAGTTCCCGGAGCCATAATCAAAAACCTTGGGCGAGAACTTCTCTTAACGTGAATTCGATGGGAGTTTTTCGCTTCGGTCTTCAGCGCTTCTGCTCCCCAACCCTTCAATCTGGGGGACTATTAGATACTATTTTTCGTTTAAAGTCCCTCACTCGTGGGGGATGTGGGGGGCTGCCCGGATTTGTGACGGCAGCGAAGGATTTCATCGAATTCACGTTAAGAGAACGTGAATTCGATAGAGTTTTTTCGCTTCGGTATTTAACGCTTCTGCCCCCCAA
>NZ_JBJPHS010000137.1:0-14264 GCF_052939495.1 Phormidesmis sp. 146-12
TACGCCAACGCTTTAGTAAACGATAAGGCTGCAACTGAAGTTGACGTGTACTAATGTCGGGAGCAATCAGATCTGGTGTGGTACGGAGAAAGGCAGCCGCTTCTAGAACGCTGGATGTTAACATTCCACGTTGGAATAATAGATACCTGATTTGCTCGATCGGTGTATTTGCATTGAGCATAGATAGCGGCTTTGTGCTTTCCATCACAACTGCGGTGGCAACATGATCTTGTAAGTTTTGTCCCACTCCTGGCAGATCAACGACCACTTCAATCTCAAGCTCCCGCAAGTGCTGGGCGGGGCCAACCCCAGACAATAGTAGAAGTTGAGTCGATCCAACGGTTCCAGCCGAAAGGATTACTTCACGAGTTGCAGTGGCTACTTGCAGCATCCCTTCACGTCGATATTCAATTCCAACTGCCCGATTGTCCTGCATCACGACACGAGTAGATTGTGCATCAGTGAGAACATGCAGGTTAGAGCGACTCATTGCTGGGCGCAAGAAGGCATCCGCCGTACTCCAGCGACGACCTTGATGTTGAGTAACTTGTACCCAGCCTACGCCTTCTAGCTGTGAACCGTTGAGATCAGGATTATAGGGAAAACCGATCGCTTGTGCTGACTCAATAAAAACACGGCTCAGAGGATTGGGATCACGCAGATCTTCAACATACAGAGAGCCACGATCGCCGTGTAGTTCGCTACTACCTCGACTGTTGCATTCTGAGCGACGAAAGTAAGGTAGAACATCTTTCCAACCCCAACCAGTGTTTCCTAACTGCTCCCAGTGGTCATAATCAGCCGGAACACCACGCAAATACATCATGGCATTAATGGATGTAGAACCACCCAAGGTTCGACCTTTTGCCCAATAGCTTTTGCGCCCTTGCAATTCTGCTTGTGGAATCGCACTATAATTCCAGTCATATTCGGTCTTGAAGAGTTGACTAAAAGCGGCGGGAATGTGAATTTCAGGCTTGTGATCTGGTGAGCCTGCTTCTAGCAATAAGACTCGATTTTGGGGGTTAGCACTGAGGCGATCGGCAAGGACACAACCTGCTGCCCCTGCACCCACAATAATGAAATCATACAAAGCACCCTGATTCGTCTGGTTGATCATGACGGTTTTCCATTTCATTGCTGAAGCATTAGGTGTGGAGCATTGCTAAGTTCTCGATCGCATAGAGAGAATGCGGCTCATCCGGCAACATTTTTACAAACACACCGGGTTCTAAATCAATCTCTTGTTCTATCAACATCAGCGTTCCTCGCCCTTCTAACACTGTGAGGCAGACCGATCGAGGGGCTGAATGTTCAGGTAGGGATGTTCCGGCAGTGATGCAAATCAGCGCGTGTGTGACCTGTTCATCTTTGGCGATAACCTGACGAGAAACACCAGGCTTATCATAGTTAACTTTTTCCAAAAGGTTGGCGACGATTGATATACGTAGTTCGGATGTCATTGCTTGATCTCCAATTTAGTGGTGATTCTTGGTTTGTTGGAATGTGCTTAAAACTGGCATTTCGGCCCAACAGTGTGAACAAAAGAAGTAGACTTGCTGATGTCGAATGTGGCGAAGTAATTGACTATGGCAGCATGGACAGGAATACATAGGTCAGATTAATGTTCAGATCAATGTTAGGGAAAGACGATTTTGGGTTCGGGTAGATGTCCTAAATAGAGATGAGCGGCGGCTCTGAGGACAATCTGAGAGTAGAGAATCTTTTGAATTTCTAGACTGGGAGCGCGGTTTGCAATTGCACGGTAAGCAACGATTTCTCCCTCAAAGCTCCAATCACTTTTAGAACGGTAATGATCATAGTCATGAACAGCCGCAAGAACCGCCCCATAAAATGGATTGGTGTAAATTGAAGTATCGTAAGCCTCTGTGCTGACCCAAAGTTGATCTTGTTCGATGTCAGCAAGCACTTCTTTGGGTGAGTGATAGCGCGGATAGTCCGAAAACAAAAGATTTAGAGGCAATTGCTGAAATTCTCCCATGAGCCAGTCGCATAATTCAGCTTGAGTTTCGGGCGAGATCTCAGCAGGATGACCTTCCAGGTAGAATTTGGCCAGGGTTTCCAGTTTTGACTTCATACTGTCCTCCTCTCTCAATAGCATTTTGGAATGCTGGAGTTGCTTCTGTCTTGCGTTACTATCAAGTTAATTCAAGTTTGAGAGTGCGTCTCTGAGGTAGCTCAGGTTCAGCAAAATTAGAGCATCTAGGGTGGTCAACGATGATAGCTACGATCGAGCATTTAACAAAAGCTGCGATTTTTGAGCAGATAGCCTTGGAAGAATTACAGACCTTACAACATCAGTCGCAAGTGCATCGTTATTTACAGGATGAGATCGTGCTGCATGAAGGCGATCGCTTACCTGTGAAACTACATATCCTGCTGGCTGGGAAGCTTCAAGTTAAGAAGACGGCTCCCAACGGGCGAGAAACCCTGCTGAGAATCTTGCTGGCTGGAGAGATATTTGCTGCCCCTGCTCTATTTGGTGATGGGTTGTCTCCAGCGACGATCGTGGCAGAAACTGATTGCGAAATTCTACTAGTTGAAAAATCAGCACTATTGATTGTTTTTCAACGAAATCCTGAAGTTGCAGTTCGCATGTTAGTTACACTAACGCAACGGTTAAATCAACTCCACCAGACCATACATGGACTTGTTTCAGAACGTGCGATCGTGCGATTAGCTCAAATGATTCAGTCAACGGCGGCTCAGTATGGAACCGAACCTAGCCCTGCTGGAAATCGCCTCAATGTTACGCTGTCTCACTATCATATTGCTCGGACGATTGGCATTTCCTATGAGGAGTGTGTCCGGTTGATTGGGCGGTTGAAACCAACGATCGAGTACAAGCGCGGGGGATACATCACGATTTTGGATGCAGAGGCATTAGACGCGATTTCAGCAGGGATGACGGAGGACTAAATCTAACCAGGTATTAGGATTTCTGCCAGTAGTGATTTGCTGCTGCAATGGTGGCGAATTCTGTGGCAACAACTTGCCCAACAGCAATCAGCATCATGGCATCGTCTCCATAAGCTTATCGATCGAATAAACACTCTCATGATTCGATACTCCCAATAAAGTTACTGTCGCACCGCACAGAAGGCAAGATAGCCTGAGCTTTGGTGGTGTTGGCAAAACACTCTAGATTGAGCTTTATACATACTTTGACCGAGTAAGGCAAACTTGTCTTTGAGATAGCTCATACTGTTTGAGCTAATCAGTTCATAGTATTTTTCAACCTGTAAATTTTCGTTGATCCGTGGAGACGATCGTCGGGAAATCCCTCCGTGGTTGCCCGACGATTTAGGGTAGGCACGGGGCACTGTCCCTACAACCAACCAGAAATTTACAGCAAGATACTTCATCACCTTTCAGCTACAATCCATCGACAGGTCAACTTACCATCAACCTTGATCCATTGCCCTACTAATATTTTTCGCCTGGCAACAGGCGGTGTTGCATGTAACGGTGCAGGTTGAGCTTGAGTCTGTCGGATGATTAAAGAATCCATAATCAGGTTCCTCTACTAAGTGGAGACTAAAACAGTTAGGCTTATCTATCGCGAAGTCCCAGTAGAAAAGACAAGATACTCTCTGTCAACTCATCTAGTGAGGAGGCATTTTGGAGCGATCGCCAAACTACAATCTCAAACTCGATTTGAATTTGCAATGCCAGCCTCACTGCCATAAAACTTTTACCAATACCATGCAGCCCGACAACTGTTTGGCGCTGCTCAGCTACTACCCACTGCCGTAATTGGGCTAACTCTGCTTCGCGTCTATAATGGTATGGCTCATTATGGCCGGATTCCTGAAAGAGCCTTGGTAGAGAACAATCTCCTGCCGATAGCTCAACTCCAAAAGCTGACAAGAATTGCGCCAGGGATTGTCGATCGACCGCTTCTTGACGCTTGAGAATACGGGCGATCGTGGTCAGCGATAAACCACTCAGTTCGCTCATGTATTCACGAGTCAAGCGAAGACCAAAGTTGCGATCGTTTGCTAGTTGTTGTTGCGCCTGCTGCAACTTTTGCCATCCCTGATTGGTGAGAATGACACCACGTTCGCGTTTGCGGTGAGAGGTATGATTGTGCTGGTGAGCTTGTCTAAGATCAAGTAGTTTTGGCATGATAAAACTGCCTCTGTTGAGAATAAGAACTGGAATTTACTCAAGTGACCATCAGTGCAGGTCTGTTGTTTATCTGGGTATTGCCTGCACGATCGCTAACCTTAGCTGCTCAAGATTCCAGGCGTTGCGATAGCGAACATTGTTGATGAATAAGGCGGGCGTTGTGGTTACTCCGCTCTGGGTGCCACTTTGGATATCATCAGCGATACGGTTCACATAGCTGTGGTGCCATAGATCCTGAAGCAATCGGCTAATGTCTAAACTAAGCTCGTTAGCATACTCTAAAAGATAGCCATTCTCTAATCGCTGTTGTTGGGCAAACAGGCGATCGTGCATCAACCAAAACTTTCCCTGTGCGGCAGCAGCTTCAGCAATTTCGGCAGCTTTGTATGCTTGAGGGTGAAATCGCGTTCGAGGAAAATGCCGAAACACAAAACAAAGTTGATTATCAAACTGTTGCTGCAAGTGTTGAATCATCTTATGTACCTCACCACAATAGAGACATTGATAGTCACCATAGCTGACAAGTGCGATCGGAGCGGCTAGCACGCCTTGAATATGGTCACGATTTGAAATGGGTACGGTTAGTTGATTCCCGTCGGTCTGATCCATGACTCTTGTAACTGTCGATAGCTTTAAGAATAGGTGAGTCAGGTGGTTGCTGTCGCATCCCCTAGGGGGCGTTTTCAGCCTGCTCAAACGAGGAGCGATCGCCACTGCTTTAGAGCAGGAATGAACCTATCCCAAAGGATAGGAAACTGATCATATGCTCAAACCTAGAGCGCGATAATGCCCCGCTTGAGCGCTACAATCATCGCTTGGGTACGATCGCTAACACCCAACTTACCCAAGATATTTTTGACGTGAAATTTAACTGTGCCTTCTGCGATCGACAACGTGACGCTAATTTCTAAATTGCTCTTGCCCATTGCCATCTGGTTCAGCACTTCTAGTTCGCGATCGCTCAATTCTGGGCTACCCATGCGTTCTGC
This sequence comes from Phormidesmis sp. 146-12, assembly GCF_052939495.1. Taxonomy (NCBI): domain Bacteria; kingdom Bacillati; phylum Cyanobacteriota; class Cyanophyceae; order Leptolyngbyales; family Leptolyngbyaceae; genus Phormidesmis; species Phormidesmis sp. 146-12. Next base: position 5,142 of record NZ_JBJPHS010000137.1, read on the forward strand.
TAGCTTTGCGCCTACAGCAGGGGGAATGTACTGTTGTCCAGCGTGAACGGCACGAATCGCAGCTAATAACTCTTCTGGTTCTGCATCCTTGAGGACATAGCCTTTAGCACCCGCGCGCAGACCCCGGTAGATATCTTCATCACCATCATAGGTCGTCAGTACAATTAAGTGAGCATTGGCAAATTCTGCAACGATCGCAGCGATCGCTTCTACGCCGCCCATTTCTGGCATTCGCAAATCCATCAAAGTTACATCGGGCTGATGTTGACGAAATAAGGTTACTGCCTCTCGCCCATTGCAGGCTTGCCCCACTACTCGCATGTCAGGTTTATAGTCCAACACCGCAGCTAATCCTTGCCGCATGAAGGGGTGGTCATCGACAATCAGAACCCGAATTGGGGGCAGTGAATCAGTAGTGGAGGAGGTCATACAGCAACTTTAACAACGACTTCTGTGCCCTGTCCGGGATGACTTTGGATCATGAATTTAGCGCCAATGCGTTCTGCTCGTTCAGTCATACTCAGCAGCCCAAACCCTTGACCCACGGCGAGACTTCCCACAGCGAACCCTTGACCCTGATCTCTGATACGGAGAACACATTGTGGTTTGGCATACACTAACTCGACATGAATCGTACTGGTATTGGCATATTTGAAGGCATTTGTGAGTGCTTCTTGCCCAATGCGGAGTAAGTTGATTTCGACCTCCTGGGGCAATGAATAGGGCTGACCCACCACATCGCAGACGATCGCGGTCTCGGTATGGGTAAACAGTTGAATAGCATAGCGTTTGAGGGCACTTGGGAGGTCGCCTTCTTCTAACAGCTGAGGTCGGAGGGCATCCACCGATCGCCGCGCATCCGTCAGCCCTGATCGAGCCAGGGTGCGTCCGGTCTTGATGTAAGCTTGAGCCGCATCTGGATCAAGGATCAGGCGTTGGGCAGCCGCATCTAAGTACACAATAATGCTGGTGAAAGCTTGTGCCAGAGTATCATGAATTTCCCGTGCCATTCGATTGCGTTCTTCTAGAATAGATGCGGCTTCGGCTTGCTTGCGATCGCTCAGATCTAGTACAAACCCAATTACTTGATTCTGATTTTCAGCTAAGACAGCATGACCAATTAGAACGGGGATGCGACTACCATCTGGGCGTTGATATTCTTTTTCGTAGGGCATACAAACGCCCTGAGTCCTGAGTTCCTGGATGGCTCGTTGACTGACGGCAAGATGTTCGGGGGGTGTGATGCTCACCCAATTCACTCGCCCGGCTGCTAAGTCTTCTTGGGTATACCCCACCATTTTGAGAAAGGCCTGGTTAGCTTCGAGAATAGGGCCGTCTAGGGCAGTGACAATGACCCCAATAATATCTGACTCAGCTAACCGCCTAAACTTAGCTTCACTCTGCCGCAATGCGATTTCAATGTGCTGGCGCTCCTCAATTTCTTGTTCTAGTTGGAGGGTACGGGCTTTCACTTTTTGCTCTAGCGTTTGGGTATGTTCAGCTAATTGTTGATGGGAAAGTTTGAGGTTGCCCCAGACTAGATAGCCACTGCTCAGGATGGCAGATATTATCAGGGCAAAGAGTGGCGGAATTATAATCAACCACCAACCTACTAGAAAGGCGCAGTAGACTATTGAACATAGCCCAATACTCAACCCTAAACTAGCGATCGCGGTCTGCTGGGGCGATCGTAAGCGCCAACCCAGAGTTGCGCCAATAGATGCCCAGAACAAAATCCAGAGCCATTCAATCGGTTCAGACCAGACTTGAATCAGCGGCTGACCCTCTAACACCACGCTCAACAGTTGACTGGCGACATGGGCATGAACTTCGACACCAGAGGGGGCAGTATCTGGACTGGTCGTGTAGGAGGTATAGAAGCGATCGGTGAGGCTTTCGGCGGTGAGTCCAATCAAGACAATGCGATCGCGCAGCAAATCTGGTGGAATACGATTTTGTAGAACATCTGTGATTGAAATGCTGCGAAAGCCCTGGGGCAGGTTGCGGAAGTTTGACAAAATTTGATAGCCGCCCGCATCGACATTGCTGTAGCCGCCATCCTGCGATTGTAGGGGAGTGAATACCGCTTTTCCTAGCCGAAACTGGCGATCGCTCAAGGTTTGAGGAGTGATGCCTGCTGCTTCTAAATAATCAAAGGCAAGTTTTGTCCCCAGGCTGAGAATTGTTTGTTGATCTTTACTAGTTAAATACAATAAATCACGGCGAATTCTGCCGTCACTGTCTACTACAAAATCACTAGCACTGACTTGTCCCTTCTGGTTTAACAGAGGCGCGGCTTCTACTGCATCCTGGTCTGCACCACCGACGACTTGTTTGATACCAATGAGATGAGGCGTTGAGGCAAACACTTGAACTAATTCTGCATGACCGGGTTCAACAGGCAAATTGCGAAACAGATCTAGCCCGATCACTTGAGGCTGCTGCTGTTTGATAAGTGTGAGCAAACGCGCTAATGTGCGATCGGACATCGGCCATTGCCCTAGTTGCTTGATATCGGCTTCGTCGATCGTGACCATGACAATTCGGGGGTCAGCCGATTCTATCTGACGTAGGCGAAACAGTTGATCTAGTGCGAGTAACTCTAGTAGCTGCAATGCTCCTAGCAACCGTAGCGCAATCAGCAGAGCAGTGACGGTGGGAGCGATAATCCAGACTCCACGCCATTGCCAGATGCGTTGCTTGAGGGTTGTCCACATAGGTGCAATTTTAAAGGCTCAATAAATTTACTTGCTTATGAAATTTACTTGCTTATGCGCTTATTTCAAATTGATTTGACCTTGCCATACATTCTCTACTCCCTGTCTGCGGCATCCTCGTTTGCTGAGATTCTTGATATCTGAATCATTCACTTGTTCAACAATCACTTATTCATCCTCCTTACCAGAAGTCACTAACTCTAATGCTTACCTAACCTTAAGCCCGAACACGAGCGGCTTTCATACGTACCCGATCTCTCACTCTCAGCTCTTGATATAACTCTACCTGTTCTGATTCATGCCAAAAGAGAACAACCAAACCATACCTTTGTTTATAATCAAAGCCAGTGGGAAATCTTTGTTGACAGCCCACCACAAAATGAATAGCTGGCTCTGAATCACCAGCAGGTATCTTCAATTGAGGTTTAGCTTTCCAAGCTATCCTTCTAACTTGGAGTGTTGACCATTGAACATCTGTTTTAGGTGGACGCAGTTTTACTTCATGACCAGATGGAAGAGTATCTACATCTGAAGATGCATTTTTTGCTCGGTAGATTTCAACTTCCTCGGTAGTTAATCCATGTAATGCTTCAACCCACATTGTATTTGCAAGATACTCTTTGCGACTAGCACGAGTTGGTGGATCATAAGCAAGTGCAACTGTGATGCCCTTCTTCCCTCGTGTTGAAAGAAATATTTTGGGAATCGCAACCCGGTAGATGTGGAGTTTATCTAATTCAACTTCGTCCATCGCCACTAAACGAACCCGGTTCTTCTTGGATACTGCTAAATCATGGACTGAACACATTCCATAACCAGTAAGGCGTAATGTTTCTTCTTCATTACCTAACCACTCTGGAGGACACGGAGGTGAATAGGTTGCACTACCTACTAAAGCACGAATTAAATTAGCAGATGGTCTTTGTCCAAGGGTTTTTTCTAGGCTAGATGCAGCAATAGCAGCAGCATGAGCAACATGAGGACAAGCGAAAGAAGTACCATCTCTAGCCGTAATGAACCGACCACCATCTTCCCTTTGAATTGTTGGCTCCCCTAAAAAGATAAAAGGTTTCCACTTAGGACTTCCGCCTGCAATGGTTTGAATTGCCCAGTTTCCTCCATATGCAACAACATCGGGCTTAACTGCTGCATTATTGCCGCCATAAAAAAGTCCCCACCCAACTCTTGTGAAAGGTGCAGGAGCATGAGCCGGAGCACCTGCAAAAGCATCTTTTAATCGAACACCTGTAGTTTTTACGTGATCTCCAAGAGCATCTGCTCTAGCCAAAGCACCGACTGTAATAGCAAGAGCAGCCGTACCAGGATTACAAATCCTGAGATTCTCATCCTTCAATAAGCTGTCTCGAACAGCCTTTTGAAAATCCTCTCTTGTAGTCACATCATCTGGTATCAGAGGTTCGCAGTTACCAGCAATCTGAACAATCACAACATCAAGCTCTCTAGCTAATTCATCGAGTTTTTCTGCCCAAGGGAATTGCCGCCCACCTCGGTAGGCTTCTCCCCGACTTTCAATCGACAGATTAAAAACTTGGCATTGTCGTTCTTGAACATAGTACCGAATAGCTTGCTCGATCAACCATTCAGCACGATGTTGTTCTGGAATAACAGGTCCCCATGCTGGATCATGACAAAGCACTTTTGCACTACAGATCCGAACTTTGGGCTGCCACTGATTACTTTCTAGACAATTGGCAATGTCACCATAAACAACTAATCCAGCAACAGAAGTTCCATGTCCGTTTAGGTCAGTTGGAGTGTTTTCTCCGGTATCAAAATCTCTTTCCTCAACCACCCAACTCGCTAAAAACGGATGTCCTGAAACTACACCACTGTCTACAACACACACCATTGGATCATTATCCAATGGAACTGGCATTGGATCAGGCGGCAGCATGTCTCTAAACATCTCAGAATAAGCGCGTGACAATTTAGGGGGAAGATCAACACGAGCCACCCAGTCCAACTCTAGTAAAGCTTCTGCTAGCTGCCGAGAACCACGAACTTTGATCAGTAATAAGCTAGAGGTGCGAACCTCTTCGGTTAGCTGTCCATCATAACTAGCGCACATCAAGCGAATATCGCCCAACACCTTGCGAACAGAATCTTGATCTCCAGGATGCCAAAGATCTACATCAAGATAAAAAGATGCCGCCTCAGGAAAACCCTCCTCCTGCAAACGCACTCCGATCCTTTCCTCCCTTGATGGAGAACGCACTTGCTGTAAGGCATCAAAGAAATCTCGTCTCATTCCCGGATGTAATACGCCAATCTCATTACTTTCGGTTTGATAAAGACGTAACTCATTCATTAAAAGATGACGAGAAGTTTCAGTTGGAAATTGCACTAAAAAACAATAGTGATCGTCTTTGTCAACTTTTTCTTTACGTTCATCTACTATCCAAGCTTTGAAATACTCCTCAAGAATTTTTCGAGATTTCTCACTGTTTATGCTGTTCAACTCAAGAACGAGTAGTTCAGAGGGATTCATACCCTTGCTTTTGCGAGTTTCTTCAACCTTTTGAACTGTCTCAGTAATATCGACTGATATTTCGCTAGCGTGCTGAGAACGGCTATCTGGAGAAGGAGGCTTTAGTACGCCACGATTTTGTCGGGTTCGCCGATCCAGTTGATACTTCGGCTCACGAGTGAAGGTGATGTGGATGTATTGACTAGGCTCAATCTGAGATGGAGGCATGTTGATTAATCTTGATCAATCGTTGGTACCGGGTTGCCAGAAGCTTTTTTCAAGATAGCCTGACGATAAGCATGTCGTGAAAGGGCTTCCGTAATATCTTCCTTTTTGACCTGTCGAGTGCCCTGTATGGCACATGACTTACGAACATCGAGACATACTCTTTCCGCATCTGCATAGGTAGCCCCTAATAAATGCTTTACCATTTCAGATACCTGAGAGTCACTAAATCTTAGAGGAAGCAACCGCTTGCCAACTAGTCTCTGAATCTGCTCATCTGTTGGTTTCTCGAAACGGATTACATCGTCAAACCTTCTCCAAGCCGCCGGATCGAGTGCTTGTTCAAAGTTTGTTGCTGCAATAATGAGAGACCGACCACTAAAGTTATCAACGATTTGTAAGTATGAATTAACAACTCGCTTAATTTCACTGTGTTCTGTAGGATCGTCGCGGGATCGCCCAATAGCGTCAAACTCATCAAAAAACATGACCCACTGTCCCCGTTGGGCAAAGTCAAAGACTCTACGAAGATTAGCGGCAGTTTCACCTAATAGCGAAGAAACAACCGCATCAAAACGAACGTACAGTAATGGTAGACCCAGTTCTGCTGCTATGGCTTCTGCTGCTGCTGTCTTGCCGCACCCAGAGGGACCACAAAACAAAACACGACGAGTTGGAAGTAATCCATTAGCTTCTAAAATCTCCCACTCTCGAAATTCGCGCATCAGTCTTTCAAGTGCATTCCGAATTTCTTGACTTAAGATTAAATCTTCTATAAACCGATTAGTCCACTTGGTCTCAAGCAGCGCAACTCCCTTTTCAATATCTTTGGGAACAGTTCCAAGTGGTGTAGGATTTTGTATCTGACCATGCTCTAGGTACCCGTTCCCGTTTTTTAATATTCGCTCCAACTCATTCGCCAGAACGACGTGATGCTTCTTTCGCTCCTCTGCAATAATTTCCTCAGCAGCTTCACGAAAAGCCTGATCGTCGTGCTTCTGGTAACTTTGTATAAGCTTCTTTAATAGATCAGCCCTTGCCATTGCTCTTTTACCTACCAAGAAGTCGCAGCCAATTTACCACTCAAGCACTAATAGTCTAACTAACGTAACACTTTTTGTATAATTCCACTACTGCTGAGTGTCAAGCATTCAATTTGCTTACTACGTTAAAAGCAGAGCAAATATTCTACAATTTTAGCTTATACCAGCCAGTGATGTTGCTTCTTAAAGAGAATTTGATTTCAACCCTTATAATGCTTCGTCGAAGTCTTCTATTATTTGTGTCTGGGTCGGCAGGCCTTCATCTGTAAGTTTTATAAGTTTAAGTATAAGTGGTGAACTTCCAGTGCAGAATACGAAATATCGAACTTAGTACCTGGAAGATCGCCCTCCAGTTCCTGCATTGCAGTATGTAAAGTAGGAATTTTAACCTTTTCGCTAAAAGTTCCAACCTCTTATCCTGAAACTCTGACCTTTCTCCCCCAGAAATAAAGCGCAAAGCCTGGAAAGTCGAGCAATTTTCTCCATTCTTTGAGTTCTGAGCCTCACTGATCGACTTTTGAGGTCAAATCACCTAGCTACGTTCTAAACTATTGCTCCTTCAAGCTAGACCTTCCGAGACTTGCGGGCAAACCGCTGGCTTCACTCACGCCTAGCTCTTATTAGCGATCATATCTCAACCAGTCTCCAGATGCGATCGATTACTTGGCAGTAGTCGGTATTTTTTGTATCAGTTGAGGAGTGATCTCGCTGAGTCCAGCCGATTGTAAAAGTTCTCGCCAAACTGCGTCTAATCTAGCATCATTGGGTTGACTGTTGCGTAGTTCAAATAGGGTTATCAGAGCATCGTACCAGAGGTTGGCACTGCGATATTGTCTGTAGAGTGTCAGCCGTTCTTGAGGAGTCGCCTGCTGAATCTGCTGCATCAGCGCAGGAGAAGGTTCGATACGCCGAATTTCACCTGTGACGAAGCGATCGTGGAAGCGATTTTGGGGATTGCAGATTACCGCAAATGACCACAAATAATCTTTGCCAACTGCGATCGGCGGCACATCGGATGGGAGGCTAATCCGAACAATTGTAGGGGTGTTGGTTAATGCCAATGTTGTGCGATATACCTTGCCCCCAGCAGGATTGCTGAGATTAAATTCTGCTGATTGGGCTTTGGTCTGCGGTACATAAACCAGAATGGTTGGTTGCTTTGCGACAGTTAAGCCTACGCTATTGGTGGGGGTGAGTGCCGTTAAAACTGGGTTAGGCTTTTGGGTATCTTGGGGGCAAGCACTATCGTCTCGGCGGCCACCCGGTGCGGTACTACCAGGGTTAGGCGGCGGCGGGGGTAGCTGACTGGTTTGGTGTTGATGTTCTAGGGCGAATATCGGAGCAATAATAGTGCCAGCCAGCCCAAATCCAACTAGACTAGCTATACATGTAACCTGGAGCGATCGTAGACGGGCACATTGAACATCAGAATGGTTTGATGGTGGCATAGGTTTAGTAGGAATGTGTATAGGCTTTAAATTTAGCGAAGCGGTACTAGTCAAACTAATCGTACTTCCATAACTGAATACTACAATGCGATGTGCAATTTTCTGATCAACGTCCCCCTTTTGAAGGGGGATTGAGGGGGATCTCTGGGCTGTAGCTCCGACGGTGTGATCCCCCAAACCCCCTTCAAAAGGGGGCTAAGAAAAAGTTGCACATCGCGTTACTACAACCAATTTCCTAACAGAATAAACGGGGCCCAGTAATAGGGATGGGACGATCGCCGTTTTTGTAGAAGGGAAATCTGCGCCTGTCGTAAGGCTTCGGCTTTGGTTACGTTGGGTTTGTTCAATTGTTGATAAAATTCGACCATTAGCGCCGCAGTGGAACGATCGCTGACTGCCCACAAAGTCGCCAGAGTGCTACGTGCGCCCGATCGTACTGCTATCCCAGCCATCCCCAATGCTGCACGACGATCACCCTCTGCGGTCTGGCAGGCACTCAATACTAGCAATTCAATGGGGCTGAGTTGACTATTGCGCGATCGCAACAGTTGATCGAGTTGGGTGGCGTTAATGCGACCATCCCAGGTCAGGAGAAATGTTTGTTCGGCATTAGAACTAAACTGTCCGTGGGTGGCGAGATGCACGATCGAAAACGGATTGGCATCAATTTGATTCTGAAAACTTGTGTTCGTAAATCGCTGATTGAGCAATACCTGAGTTGAGAGAGCGGCTTGAATGCGATCGACTTCATAATTTACGTTGGGCAACGCAGCAAACCCTTGACGGGCTTCGCTTAAGCCTCCAATTAAGCCTGTCATTTGTTGACGTTCTAGGGGTTGTGGGGGCAAGAGTTGTAAACCAGGGGCCAGGGCAATGCTGTACTGCTCGATTAAATAGTGTTGACCATCGTGAAGGGCTGCCATTGGTAGATTTCGCAATCCGCCATCGGGCACAAAAACTAGTGTAGTTACACCACTAGCAGCGATCGGGGTGGCGATCGGGCGCAGCAGCAAGTTATACACCTGTTGGGCAATGGGTAAGCGTTCTTCTACAAATGAAGTGGGAATCAGGGATTGCCGCATCTGGTCTAGAATGCGATCAGTTTCCAGGGCAGGTAATGTCGTTTCGGCATAGCGTAAGGGTTGGTTGCTGCTTGACTGACAAAACTCAGGAAAGCGAGAAAGGAAGCTAGGAGGGAAGTA
>NZ_JBJPHS010000138.1:0-3865 GCF_052939495.1 Phormidesmis sp. 146-12
AGAATCTAAGGTCTTACGGCGTTATCGCTGTCTAATTTTGTCCGGACTATTGATCTTAGTAGTCCTCTTTCAGAACCTCACACAGTTGATCTAAGCTCTCCTTACGCTGTGCAATCAACCTTTCACCAAGTTCCTCCAAGTACTCAATGTTACGTGGGCTTGCATTATCCATCTGATCATGACCATTATCGCTACTCAATGGAACTTGAAAGCGGTAGTAGTTTCTACCTTGCCCTTCCGTGATCATCAATTTATCAAGCTGATAAGCAACAGCCTCACTTTGACCATCTAAAACAATATTAAGTATAGGAATTGCCCATTTGAGTTGTCCCCAATTTTTCACATCTCTATACTTGTATTTTCTAGTCAATGCACCAGTACCTAGAGAGACAACAAGTGTATCATCACGTTGCAACTCTTCATTAGTATTCCTCTTATACGAGATCATAGCTTCCATCATTGCTAGTGAAGAGGGATTGTTTGCAAAAATTCCACCGTCTATTAAAGCGTAGTATCCTTCTGAGGTACGATGCACCGTTTCAAGCTTGTAAGGTGGAAAAAATGTTGGCGCAGCAGAAGTTGCCATTGCTGCATGGCTCATTTTGAAGCCTCTGCATAGCTTGCGGCTATCAAGGCTATCAGATTCCTCTGCCTTTCGATTACTCGTAAAGAAGATCGGCGTTCTTAATTCGATATCATAGCTTGTGATAAAAATTTCTCGTAATGCATCTTCAACACAAGCTTCACCTAGCAGTTCCTCTAGAACCTCTTGTCTACTTTGTGGATTGAATTTGGGCTGTAATAAATCGTCTACGGATGTTGGAATGTACTCACTAAAAATCTTCTTTCCAAATTTTCGGTAGAAATGTACAAGTTCGGCGGCTGTGTACTCTGGTTCGTGATTGATACTTGAATCTGAATTTCGTTTAGTTAGACCCAGTGCCAAAATTCCTCCTGTTGAGGTACCTGAAATTAGATCAAACATTGTTGCTATTCTTTTTCCTGTGCGTTCTTCAATGTAGTTGAGGATCATACTAGGAATAATTCCTCTAATCCCACCACCATCAATTGAGAGAACTCTTCTTTTAAATTTACCAGTCATGGTTCTTGATCTTTCGGTATTTGCTGGATTACTTAATGGAACTAGCTGTGCGCTGACAGCTTGTTATTAGATAGACATGAAATACTAGCACCACTGAAAATGAATTCTTCAACCGCAAGAGCCGATTCCTTCTCCACGAAATCCTGGGTTTGACCTCACTCCTCACCTGCCCCTAGAACGAGTAGCTTGATCCGTGCCATCTGAGATCGCATCCTTGCCCAAGGTCTAAAAGGCTTCGCTTTACGGTTTACTTGGATAGGGTGGCACTGACCACCCTACGACTAACTTAACGTTCAAGAGCGGGTTGCAATGATAGCAAAACCTAAACGCGGTGACTTAAGTTCAGGAGCACACTCACCGTTAACAACACACTTTTGATAGACATAGGGCACATTAACAGCCTTTACAGAAATACTAAATCCGCCAAGATTCATCACCTCGCCAGTTGTTAGCATAGATATAAGCTGCTGGGCACCCAGATTTACTGCGGTTTGCGATGCCCATGTTCCTAAAAAACCAAGTTCAGTGGTCAACCTTTCTTCAATCTGACGCATAAGCTCTGGAGCATAACCACCACCCGAAACGGCTGCGAGAACTATATTCGGCCCATGATTTTCAGCAGAAGCCCATTCCACAAAGGATTGCGAGGAGAAGTAGACCAGAGAGTTCGGATGAGCAGCAATCATTTTATTTCTCTCGTCATTGTAACTATCACGATTACCATCTTTGAATAGAGGGGGCGTGAGACTTACGCTAGTGAGTAAGCTACCCAAAGTGGGCATTTCGCCATTGAGAATTTTGGTAATTGCACTTGCATCTAGCTTGTAATTACCAAGACTACCTTGACCACAGTTAAATATTGGCTTCTGTTCAAGAGTTGACAAATTAAACGTGTAATCGTACTTACAGGTAGCTGATGCAGTGGCAGACACAACTTTTTCTGGCGTGATTGTCCTTATTTCCATTACTGTGTAGGGCACTTTTTCTTTTCGGTAGTTAGTAAAAGGCTCCGGCACATTGACACAAACACGCAACCTACATTTTCTGTTCCATCGTACATCGGGATAAGGGACATTTACCCAGCGCCATTTGTCAACAGGGACTTTTGTTTTTACCGCAGGAATCGTTTCTTTCCAAGTGTGTTTAGCTCGAACCTTTGCAATGAGAGAGATTGTATTACCCGTTACATTATATTCAAGCTTCTCAATACCATTCTCACCTTGATTACCTATCCTTACTCCATTGATGGCAGATAAGATTCCGTCTGCTTTGGATCGCCACTGATTGGCAACTGAATCCAATTTAGGAATGCAATTCATCATCTTCTGATCAATAGGCTGAAGTAGGTTGATTACTTGAGGCGCGCTAGTCATCGGATCTTTTGCACAGGCTTCAAGATTATACGCTTTTGCTTGTTGAGGTAATCCTAGTACTGCACTCAAGGCCGTCAGTGCGAACCCTAGAAATAGTTGACTCTTCATTCGTCCCTCTGTACGTGATTTACAATTGGTGTTCTGCTGTAAATCTATCCAGAGGGCACTTTCGTCCGCATTGACTTAGGTTAAGAAGTTTTCCTGTAATAAATCCTGCGCTTCAATCGACTGAGTGACTCTGGTTTGATACCAAGATATGAAGCTAGATGATAATTAGAAACTCGATCGATGATTTGAGGTTCGTTTTCAAAGAGCTTACAATAGCGCTCTTCAGGAGTATCCATGTAGAGAGAAACCAATTTATCTCGCGTCTTAGACGCAAAACCTTCGGCATGAAGCCTCAAAAACATCTGCCCGTCTGGAAGTCCTTCAATAAAGTGCAGTGCTTGGTGATCAACCAGAAGAACTTTAGAGTGTTCAATCGCCTCGCAAAAAAATTGTGAAGGCTCTTGATTCAGAAAACTTCTGTAGTCACCAAAGCTTTGATGTTCAGTGTGAAAGGAAAGGGTACATTCTCGTCCATCGTTAAACAGGAAAACCCTGACGCAGCCTTTCAAAGTAAAACCAATGAATTTACAAATATCCCCTTCTTGGAACAGAAAGTCTCCTTTGTTCACTTCCACACACTTCAAAAAAGGATCAAGCAGCGTAGGGTTAATTTTGAATTCAGGAAGAATCTTCAGAATGAATGCGTAAAACGGTTCATACATCTGCTTATACCTTTTACAATCTCATCAAGGGTGGATTCCCCGTCCCTTGGGGCGTAAGAAGTGCTAAAAAGGGCTGTTTCCATAGTCCGTCCGCTTGCAGCAGAGTTATTGATTATGGTCTTCCAGAAAAAGATGATTGGGCAAAAGCTTTAGGATCTCTCTAGGTGAAAATACAGGTTTTTCCATGTTCTGCAAAATCCTGTCCCTAGTCTCACTCCTCCCCCGCCCCTAGAACCAGTAGCTTGATCCGCGCCATCTGAGATCGCATTCGTGCCCACTGTCTAAACGTCTCTGCCTTCTTCGCATCCAACGCATTTAGCTGATTGAGATAGCTTTCAGTGTCAGACTCTCCAAACCTGTAGCCCACCTCGATCAACTTCATTTTGGTCACACTGCGCTTCGTGATTTCTTGACTGATCTGAAAGTCCCGCCGCACCACATCAAACTCTAAAACGGACAGGATCACCTGCTCTCGAATCGTTGCCGCCAGGTCGCCCCGCTTATTTTCGATCTCTGCCAATTTGACTTGAAGATCTCCAATGGCAATCGATCGACTCTGTGCCGCCGCATCTCCCCCGGTGGCATTCCGAAATAACGGCACTCCAATCAAGCTCAGAACA
>NZ_JBJPHS010000138.1:3875-4378 GCF_052939495.1 Phormidesmis sp. 146-12
TAAGCCGTTGGTGTCAGGTTTAGCGGGCTTCTCACCGTCGCCGTCGGCTTCATCCGGCTCTGTCTCCTCATCGGGTGAAGCTGTCTCGGTTTGGGGTGCTGGTGGGACTGGCTTCTGGGTCTGGACGGCTGGCACCTTCGGAACGGGTAACGGTGTCTGTGCCTGGACGTGTCCGCAAATCAGCAGTGATAAGGGTAAGCTCCACAGACAGATCTTTATCGTTCTGCCCTTGCCATCGAACTCGTTGCACTTTGCCAGCATAAGGACTTTTTACCTGTGAGAGTTGATTGAGTTGCGTATCAAGGTTCTGTAATTGGATGTTGACCTGACTGAGTTGGAAGGTACGATCGCGTTCCTGCTTCTCCCACTCTTGCATCTGGCGCTGATACTCCAAGCGTTGTCGTTCGAGTTCAATATCTCGTTTACCTCGCTCTAATGAGTTTTCATACTGCTCTCGCTGGTAGTCACTCTTTGCCCGTTCTAATTTGGCTTTTGCGAGTTCT
>NZ_JBJPHS010000138.1:4388-14239 GCF_052939495.1 Phormidesmis sp. 146-12
TCATCTCGCGTTCCCGTTGCTTACCGACTTCCTGTTCGTGAGGAATGGTGCTAGGGGGCATCTCAGACTGCATGGAGTCGAGTACAGCTAATTTCTGTTGTTGTTGCAGCCAGCGTTGCTCGACTTGTTGAAAGGTAAGCTGTAAGCGGTCAATCTCTGCCACTTCCTGTAAAACATTGGGGGGTGGAAGGGCGGCCATTTCAGTCGCTTGTCTGGGCGCTAAGGGTTTGATCGGTGGCTGATTGAGCCGTTGGATCTGAATCTCAACCTGTGCCTTCTGAGTCTCCAATCGTTGGCGTTCACGAGTGCGATCTGAAAGGACTTGCCCCACCAAAACTGTATCGCCCTCTTTTACCTTCAAATCCTCCGGCGCTGTCAGGGTGAGTTGCAGCTTAAAGCGTCCCGTCCTCTGAGTTGGGGTAGCCGTTGGTGAGGGAGTCGGGGCGGAAGATGATGTCGGCGTTGGGTTTTGGGCTTGAGCCACACAGCCAGTCAGCAGCACTGCCACTATAAATATTTTCAGTCTCATTGGGGGCGGGGACTAATCACTTTCAGGATTAGTGTGCCCTTGCCCTAAAGTTAAGCGATAACGGCTCAAATCAGCCGCAGCAGGAAACTCCCACAGCATTTGAAGGTAGGCTGTGATCTCTGAAGCAGCGGAAGTGAAAGGAGAAAACGTTGCTGGGTTTCCTATGCCAACCGAACTGGCAAGATCGAGGACTGTTTAATCCAACTGATAAACCTGAACGCTTTCTTGTTCATTGGGGTCATTACGCGATACTAATGCGATCGCGGCTTCGGTGCTACTTAAGTTGACGGGTTGATGGGGCACCCCATTGGGAATGAAGATGAAATCTCCCTCCTGGTTCACGACAGATTTAGAGAGATTTTCACCATAAAAGGTTTGTACGTTCCCTTTTAAGAGATAAATTGCTGTCTCAAATCCATCATGAAAATGCGGTTCTGCCTTTGCCGAAGGTGGGATAACGACAATGTTCATCGATATGCCCGTTGAACCAGTCGTCTTTCCAGAAATACCAACGTAGTTAGGCAATCGTTGAATCGTATCGGTTGTTTCTGACGGTCTGACCGTTACTATTTCTTGATCTAAATTCATGGGAATCCCCCGTGCATATTGATGTTGGCTAGAATTGCACTCACCCTCAGCAGGTCATTCTGCATCATAACCGATCAACTCTTGGCGATCATTCGGCATGATGTTAGCCCTCTTCATGGATGAGAGACTTCAATTTCGTTAGTCAACTATTACTCCGGCAATGAAACAGAAGGCATAATGGAATAGAGGCATAGAGAGGTTGGTTATGGATAAACCAGATGCCCGACATCTTTCGATTGACACCCAGAACTATCTGCGGCAGCAAGCGGTTCGACTGCGGCAGCAAGGCAAGCGGGTGAATGAGATTAGCGAGTATTTAGGCGTTCATCGCAACACCGTTTGCGAATGGTGGTGGGAGTACGAACACTACGGGGAGGTTGCTCTGTTCCAACAAGTGCGAGGGCGACAGGTTGGGGAAGGACGAACGCTGGAAGATTGGGAAGAAGCAGCGGTACAAACGGCGATAGAGGGGCATTTTCCTGAGGACTATGGGATTGAGCACGCCCTGTGGACTCGACGAGCAGTGCAAGCATTGATTGAGCAAGTGTGCGGGGTGGTGATGCCGATTCGTACTGTAGGAGAATACCTGAAGCGGTGGGGGTACACACCGAAGAAGCCATTACAGAGAGCCTATGAGCAAGACCCCCAAGCGGTAGAGGTGTGGCTTGAGCAGGAGTACCCCAAAATTGAACAGCGTGCTCAGGTAGAAGGGGCAGAAATTGCCTGGGGCGATGAAGCAGGAGTATCTTCAATCGAGTCTGGCGGACGAGGATATGCTCCGAGGGGTGAGAAGCCAGAGGTGCGCCCCAGTCAGCGCAAACGAGAACGGGTCAACTACATTGCCAGTATCAGCGACGGTGGTAGCGTGCAGTTTATGCTGTACACCTGTAAGCTGACTGCGGTGCAGTTTATTGCATTTTGTGAGCGGTTGATTGCTAAGCGCACCCGCAAGTTGTTTTGGATAGTAGACCGTCATCCAGTGCATCGCCAAGCGGAAGTGAAACGATGGCTAGAGGCTCATGAGGAGCAGATTGAGTTGTTTTATTTGCCGTCGTATTCGCCTGAGTTGAATCCAGTGGAGTATTTCAACGGGGATGTGAAGCAGGGGGTGCATGACAAACCGTTGAGCCGGAATTTGAGTCAGTTGAAGCGGCGGGTGTTGTCTCAATTACGAAAGCTACAGAAGTTGCCCGTTCACATCAGAAATTATTTCAAGCATCCATCGATTGCTTATGCTGCTTTGTAAATCGCATTCTATTTGATTGCCGGAGTAATAGGACGCGGACTTATCACTTTCAGCGCGAGTGTACCCGTCCCGTACTGGTCACTCAAGCCTTGAACTGCCTGTTCGATCGGGTGATGATTCAATACGGCAGTAGACCCGCTTAGAGCAGCCGTCTGTAGGTGATTCGGAATCATGGGAAATTGAACGCGCTCCGGCACGTCGATCGACATCTGTCCTGTCAGCAAAATCAACGCGCCGGGGTGGGCACTCATCACCTCTTGCAGCTTCGGGGCGATCTCCTCATCGTTAAAGGCAAGGCTGATCACTTGAGTTGTAGCAGGACTGCCCAGCGCCGGAGTGACTCGATCTGCAAGAATCTGCTTGCCTGTTTGGTAGAGTCCTTTGCCATCGGAGACAACAAACTCATTGCCCTCGACTGCCACAATAAAAAACCGCCCATCGACACGGGTACGATCGCTGGACCAAATGCCGTTGATCTGAGCATAGATATGATTGCTTGATGCCTTCTGGTTGTACACATCGACCGCAGCTTCCCGCATCCCCAACGCCTGCACCACGTTTTGAGTAATCCCGCCCCCGGTTGCCGCATGGACACCCACCAACAGGAGAACGATCGCCAAACTCAAGACCCATAGTTCCGTCGCGCTGCCCGTGGTGATCCGCCGTCGAGGGTTAGCCACACTCACGGCCCAAACGGGGTAAGGGTAAAACAACATCACGCCCTGTTTGGTAAAGCAGTCACTAAAACACGCGAGCAGATGACCTAATGGGAGCGCTGCCCACACGCTGATGTTTTGAGTGAGAGAGCCGATCGCCAAACTGAATGCCGCAATTCCTAACGTCGCTAACAGGCTGTGGGTAATGGTTCGGTGGGGGTAACGCTCCTCAATCCAGTTGCTGATGGGGAAGAGGATCTTACCGATCGTGCTGGTCGAGGTATCGATGTCTGGAAGCTGCGAGCCAACTAGAGCCAAACAAAGTGCCAAAGGGTCAGCGGTTCCGAGGATTAAACTGACTCCGGCGGTGGCGATCGTGGCATGAGTGATCGACATCATGAGAAACTATAAACAACCTCTGAGCGGCAGGATGCTTATAGATTGCCCAGGCGCAATTAATTCCAGCAAATCGATGATGAACAGATCCAACAAGGGCTGAACCTGCTCATCCAATCACAAACTACTCGTCGTTCGACTTGCGTAGCACTTCAGCCAACCTAGCCAGACGGTCTAGCAAGTAACCAACAGCTACGATGGTTGCAACCGCAACACCACCGTTAACTATCATGGTTGCTGCGTCCGCTGGAATTGGAAAGGTTGGCTGAGATACGGTCGCAAGCACACCCGTTTGGGCAAGCTCGTTAGGCATCAGCTATTCTCCATAGTGAAGGGGACAGACCCGGAGCTAAGTCACGAGCAGGTGGAGAAGCTGAAAGACTCTGCAACAAGCTTTCGACAATCTCATACTTACTTCGTAAAATCCTTTTGTATCCGAGCTACTAAAAGATACCCACGTACTAAGAGAAATGTCAATAGTACAGAAAATTGAAATTCCCCTCAAACCAAGTGGCGTTCGAGGGGCATAAGAATGTCAAAAGCTTGTTGCTCAATCATTCTAGGCATTGATTAACGCTTACAGTAGCTCAATCTACCGTTAAAAAGGTTCAGAAATCAATTAAAATTGAGCTAAAAGTGAACCACTCTGGCAGGACTACAAGATGGCTGCTTCCATCAAAGCATCTCCTCACGGACTGACGATCGTTGATTCGGCTCGAAAAGAGTACGGATGGACAAAGACGGATTCTAGATGGTTGGAGATTGCAACCGTCTCCACCGCAACGCTAAAACGCTTCTGGAGAAGAGAACCAATAGCCCAAGATTCTTTCATCAGCATCTGCAAGGCGGCAAAAGTCGATTGGCAGAAAGTTACAGAGTTAGGCTCAGAACATCTTCGCAAATTGCTAAGTGAGGGAACAGATGCTTGGAACGAATGGAAAAACCTTAATCCACCTTTAGGTTACAGCTTCAATGGCGAAGATTTGCAAAACGCTAACCTAGAAGGTGCTGATCTGAGCGGCACATCTTTTGTAAGAGCTAATTTGGGTGGTGCCAACCTAAACAACACTAATTTAACCAGTGCTAATCTCAACGGTGCTAATCTCAACGGTGCTAGATTAAAAGGGGCTAATCTTACTGCTGCTCAGGTTCTTTCAACAGTGTTTATAGGTGCTGACTTGACTGGAGCTTGTGTTCAGGATTGGAATCTCAATGAGGGCACTAGACTTGAGAATGTTGTATGCGACTACATCTATCTTCGACATACCCCATCTGCTACACAGCCATTTGCTGAACGTCGTCCTAGTGATCGCAACTCTATTTTTGCTCCAGGCGAATTTTCTGCACTATTTCAAAAGGTAATTGACACAGTTGACCTAATCTTTGCTGATGGTATCGACTGGCAAGCTTTCTTTCAGTCGTTCCAGCAACTACAGGCGGAGTACGGGACTGGTACATCAATTCAAGCGATCGAGCGAAAGAACAATAGATCGGTTGTAATTCGATTGGAGACACAGCCTGGAACTAATAAAGGTGCAGTTGAACATGACTTAGCGCTTCTCTACAATACAAAACTCGCTCTCCTAGAGGCAAAGTACCGAGATGAATTGAAACTTACGCAAGAAACGCTAGAAGAACATAGACGACAGGCTTCAGATTTAATTGATGTCATCAGAACAATGGCTGATAAACCTATGACTTTGAATATTCATGCCTCAGACTCTACACAAACTACTTCTATTAACTTCGGAAGTGAAGTTCACGGTAATGTCAACATTCACTCAGTAGGACAGCAGACAGACACTTCAAAGATTAATTTTGCAGATGAAGTTCATGGTAACGTCAACATTCATTCAGTGAATCAGAACCAACAGCTTACTGAAGCTATTCAAAAAACTCGCGATTTGCTAGGCAGATTGCTTAGTGATCCTTCTCGCAATGTTCTTCAAGCAGTTCACCACGCAATTCAGTACGATCCAAGTCTCAGAGAGTATATGCAAGACATTCTTGAGGCTGGAGGACTTGAGGCACTGAAGGCTGTGTTCGACGATTCTCCTTTGAGTATTCCAGCAGAAACTGTCAAAGGTTGGTTAGAGGCTGGGGAATGAACTGATAAATTTATCTCTTGATGAAGAGATTTTTCTCGCATCAACCTTCTTCATTGCCCCAACCGTTTTCTTGCACCCCTAACATGCCCCAACTGTTTAAGGGCCATCGCTGCCACAAGACAGACCCCGCCTGTGATGTAAAGTCCCCGGTTGCCCGTCCCCAGCCCCACAAATCGCACGACCGCAAAACTAAACAACGCTGCCACAATCACAGGCATGATCACCACATATTGCGTATGCTCCACGCGATCTTGCTTCATCCCCAACCGCTCACGCTGGATGACTTTACGAGCGATCATCTGATTTCGACCCGCCAGCGTTTGAAGCTCTGCCAACCGTCCTTTGGTGACTTGTAGCCCCAGGCGATCGGCTTCCTCCTGCATCACCGATCGAATCGTGCGATCGTCTGGCAGCTCTAACTCCACCTCCAATAACTCCAAAAACATATCCTTCATCGGGTTGATGGGTGAGAAGGCGATCAGTTTTGCTCCTTGCCCAATCACATCCTCAAACCAATAGCGCACACTTGCCGGGAGCCGTTTCGCTTCAGGTAAAAGGATCAAGGTGTCGTCTCTGAGGTTGGATAAGATCTCTTCCTTTAACTCATCGACTGTGAGCGCCTTTCCTCCTTCGTCGTCTCCCTCCTCGTTAAAGCTAGTGGTTTCGATCGGGATGTCTAACTGTTTAGCCAGCGATTGGAAGAACTGTTTGGTACTGCCTTTGTAAGTAGTGACAGCCACAGCAAATTGACCCTGCAATCTTTCATACAGGGCCTTCGCAAACTCATCACAACCTGCACCCGCTTCTCCCAAAACGACAACACTACTGCCTGATTGGATGGCAGCGATCGTCTTCTCAAACTGCTCAGAGTCTACAGAATCTACGCTGTCACGGCTTTTTGACTTCTGTATCGGTTCAGTAGTTGTTCGGCTAACTGGGCGGGATTCTGCTTTGGGATGGCATTCTCTCGCACCTGGTCAACTTTCTCCTTCAGGTCAGCAGGCAAATCCTCATAACCAATCCGTTTCGACAGTTCGCCCACAATCATTTGGGGCATCGCCAGTCTTTGAGCGGCAATCTCCGACGCTGCACGAAATAACTCATTCAACTGAGTCTCATCTTCCACGATCGGGACTTCCTGAACCTGCTGCGTGGCTGGATCGAGTGAATGGGACTGCTCAACTGTTGCAAGTTCGCCACTTTCACTATCAACAAATCCCTCCATTGTTCCAGCTTCTCGAATGTGGAAATCGAGCCGTTTCATCTTCTGAAACTGAGAATTGTCCAGGTAGACCTTTCCCATTTTGTCCTTACAAGCTTTGATGCCCAAGAACTTGATTCGCTCGTAGTACTGAGTCGATTTAATATCAAGTTCCCGTTGAACCTCTTCGGGTCGGTACTGCACCTCAGTAGCGGAATTTCAGTCAGGTGCGGCGGAATTCTGGTCAGTCATCACAGAAAAATTTTTATTGGGTGGTACATATTATGGGAACCTGAATAAAAAATTCATTCCGAGAGCCTACCGGAATTCCGGTGAAGAGTTGGTAAAGTACCGGAATCAGCAAAAGAGTAAATCAGTAGGTTCAGTGTCAATCTTTTCTCCTGGAATCTGTTTGATTTAACTGAGAAATAGCTATCAGTAATCAGACAGTTGTTGCCCCACATTGCTAATACCATCGTCGTCAATCGAAGCACTACAAAATGGAAGCCAACCCGCCAACAGTAAGGCAAGCAGTCTCAGGTAGTAACGGCGTTTTCCCTTGACCGAGTGAGGAACGATCGCGCCTTCGCTTATCAGATTGGCTGTCTGGTTTCTCACCTGCTCATAACTCAGTCCTGATGCGTCAACCAGTTCGTTACGGGTCAGTCCATCTTTCTGCTGCAACGTTTCTAGAAGCCTCGATCTCGTCTGCTTTCCCTGTCCAGTCGTTTGAAAAATACTCAGCATTTCAGTAGTACTCAGATACCCTTCTTTGCTGACAAATCAAGTCTGGAACGTCAATCGTGAAAGTTCGGATAGATAAATCGTCTCACAAACTAATTTTGGAATGGAGCGATCGTCATACTTCAACCTGTGGGGTTGTTCTAGGGGAGAGCGATCGTTGTTGGGTATATGGTGGGTGAACTGTTTGGCATAGCAAAAAGCCCCCAACGGATGTCAGAGGCTCTGTTTACGAAGAGGCGTTACTTCTTCTTGTCCAACGACTTGAAGCGATTGACCTGCTTCATCACTCTCTCAAAAACCAAGCCGAGAACAATGAGTTCAGCAGCGAGGATGATGGCAGTGAGCAGGATTAGAGGACTTGCACCCTCCATGAAATCGATCGCTTTGATGACCAGCAGATCAGAACGACTCGGAACCTCGACAGAAGGAGAGTTTTGAGAAACTTGTTGCTCTGGCCTTGATTTTTTGAGATTTGGTGTCATGATTAAGCCTGAAAAACTATTTTTGTCCTCTCGGATCAGTTATTGAGTCGAGGGGATTTTTGTATGAAGTGGAAACTCCATTGCCACACCTAGCGCAATAACTTCTCTCGAAACTCGTTATTACTCTATCTGTAGTTCTCGAATTCAGCAAGAAATTGATCAGGTTTTGTGATCTATTGCTAGAACAAGCGTTCTACGAAAAGCAGAATCAAGCGGTCGCTCATTTGCATTCATACAATCCCTACTGACAGACTGGACAGTAATACCCTGCATCGAATTCTTGCCTGCCGCAACTTGGGTTAGCAATGTAGTCGCCAAATAGATAGTGACTGCCCACAAAGGCTTTACATCTAAGGCAGGTGTTTGCAATGTACCGCTCTCTGGCTGTTTGGCTGTAATGGGACTGAAGAGAAGCCCCATGCTGGTTGGCAAGCTGAATGTCTGAAGCAACAAAGTCACCCGCTCCTAGATAACCCATATCCCCCCGCAACGCTGCAACTTTCATCGGTGCCGTACACTTCCAGCAATTTGAATCAATGATTAGTAAGCGTTTTCTCGACGTGTGGCTACCACATTTAGGACACTTGGGAGTCGTGCATAAATTCACACGGTCAGGCTTAAGAGTAGGACTGTCTAAACGACGGGTATCCTCGTCAGACTCTAGAGTGTAGGTCACCACGGTAATTTGGTTACGTTTGTAATAATCTAGTGCAGCCTGTTCGGGGGCATGAGTGACCACCACCTCGATCACTGCGATCACCTTTCCGGTCTGATCTAAGAGAGCAATATCAGGCTGGCAAGTCCCTAAATGATGCTCAGATTCGACCTGAACCGCCTTCTTCAAAAGATTGCCTGTATGCTCTCCTCCACAAGCATTACAGTCCCAATGAATTTCTAAAGGCGATTTACGATCGAGTCCGTCCTGAATTTTTTGACAGAGCAACGTCTTAAAGCTGTAGTGTAAAGCGGTCTCAGGAGTGCAGTTGGGGCTGAGATTCTTGTGGGCAAAATGAGGACGCTTCCGAGAACCTTTACGCAGAATGAAAGGGTTGCTGCACCCTGGACAAACGTAAGATTTCCTCTTCTCAGCATCATCTGCTTTGATAAATTGCCCTATGGACGTTTTAGCAGTGGAGTACAGAATTTCTCTGGCCACAGCAACTCGATCCTTTGCTTCTGTTATGGCCAGTTTTACTCGAACATTTTGGCGATTGCCACTCGTCTACTCATTCACGTCATCCTCACCTTGAAGACAACATCGCCCTTCACAGTTCCGACGACTCCGAATGCAGCCCGTTTCTGCAAATCGTCTCCCATGTTTTCGTACTGTGGGGTAAGCCAACCACTGAAGCGGAATGCCCGTCACTCTCCAAACCAATCGACCGAAGGAATGCAAAATGTCCCAAGCTTCTTCTAAACTCGGCTCTGCGGCAAATTCTTTCAGTTCTGCGCTAAATGCCACCCATTGAGATTGAAGAGTGGGAAGGTGGCAACGCACGCCTTTGGCGCAGCGAAGCTGTTCGTAAGCTGCCATCCCGGTTCGGTAGTGGGCAAAGACATCAATATCAGCCACACTCGCTACTCTCCCATCTGGCTATGGTCAAGCACGAAGATCTTTGGCGGCTCCAGTGACTCAAGCAGGTTGTCTGAGATGAAGGTTGAGGGATGAGCGCTCAGTTTTTCCAAAACACCCTCATATACGCCCCGTAACTCAGTGGCATCTTCGGACAGGTTGGCGATTGACTGCATCACGCTGTATCTCAACAAATAAATCTCTTCTGAGTTCAGTTCAACTTGCATGGCTCACTCTCCTTTGGCGCTTCGATCTAGCGTACATATTCCTTAACGTTGTTTTTGGTGTGTGATTCGTTCAGCCTAAACAGATAGCAAGATCTGGGGAC
>NZ_JBJPHS010000139.1:0-13964 GCF_052939495.1 Phormidesmis sp. 146-12
GTCAATACCCGTACTCACTTGATTCATCCCTTTGTTCAGCAACGCCGGATTCTGTTCCCTTTGCTAACGGGCTAAACTACGGGCAAAATCATGCCTTCTCGCGCCAATAGGCTATTGGGAAACATCGTTTGCACCTCGGCTTCTACCTGATCGAGAAAATCGTCGTCGTGGTTAGGGTCGTGGTGAAACATCACTGCCTTCTTGACCCGGGCCGCTTCTGCAACTTTCAGCGCTTCTTGCCAGGTAGAATGTCCCCAGCCGATCTTGGGAGTTTTGGTATCGTAGTATTCTGTGTCGGTATAGCAAGCGTCGTAAATCAAAACGTCTGCGTCGCGGGAAAGATACACCAGATCTTCGTCAATGCGATCGGGATAATGTTCGGTATCAGTAGCGTAAACGGCGGTGCGACCTTGCCAGGTAATTCGATAGCCTAGAGCCGTGTTGGGATGGTTGAGCGGGCCTGTCTCGATCGTAATATCATCCAACTGCACGACATCCCCAGCCGACAGCTCATAAAACTTCATGTCTGACTTCATCACCTGCATTGGCACCGGAAAGTTGGGATGGTGCATCTGGTCACTGAGTCTCTGTTTCATGGTCGCGCCGTTGGGAGCGATGCCGCCGTAAATGTGAAAACAGTTTCCGGGAATAAATGCAGGCAGAAAGAAGGGAAAGCCTTGAATGTGATCCCAATGGGAATGGGAGAAGAACATGTACGCTTCGACGGGGGACTGCTTGAGCAACTGTTTGCCTAAAACCCGCAGGCCCGTGCCGCCATCAAAGATCAGCCGTTTGCCACCGACTCGCATCTCGACGCAGGAAGTGTTTCCCCCATAGCGGACGGTCTCGCTGCCAGGGGCGGGAATGCTACCTCGCACCCCCCAAAATTGGATCACGAACTCTGGTGAATAGGTCATTTCTGGATCTGCGCTTGCCTCAAGAGCCTGTAATCTGAGTTGAGAGTGTTGATCAGGAGCGGTTGTCTCACGGTCAGAGTGTGACATTTGGGTCAAAAAAGGTTTGGTTCACCAATGGCTAAACAGTAGAAATGCTTGCCGCTTCAGCTTTGATATCTTCATATGCTACCCATTTCAGTGAGGGAGCTACCAGTCTACCCACCATTACAATCTTCTAATAAAGATTAAAGGCTCAGGAATTTCCCAAGCCTCTTTTGTGCTGATTAATTTTGTAAACGTCTAGGTATAGGCTTTGATGCATTTTTCGACGAGAGGCAGCACTTTATCTACATCCTGCCAGCCCAAAATCTCGGTTACTTTTTTCTCTAGGTTCTTGTAGGTTCTAAAGAACTCCGCAACTTCTTCTAGGCGATGAGCAGCGATGTCATTGAGCGACTTGACGTTGACGTAACGAGGGTCTTTGTCAGGGACACAGAGAATTTTTTCGTCACGATCGCCACCATCAATCATTTCTAACATGCCGATCGGACGTGCGGCAATCACACATCCCGGAAAGGTGGGCTGATCCATGATCACCATGCCATCGAGGGGGTCGCCATCATCGGCTAGCGTGTTAGGAATGAAGCCATAGTCGTAGGGATATTGCACGGAGGCATAAAGAACGCGATCGAGCGCAAAGGCGTTCAAATCTTTGTCAAATTCGTATTTATTCTTGCTCCCAGCAGGAATTTCGATCAAAACGTTGATCAGACCGGGTTTAGGTTGAGCAGGAATGCGAGTTAAGTCCACTGGCGGTTTCTCCAAGCGAAAAAGGGATGAGGGAGTGTCTTCGATGATCTGTTCCCCCTTTGGGGGTAATACGCTACGCGAGAGGGGTAAGGGATGAGAATGTATCTGTTTATCCTTTATCCATTCTTGATTTTAGGGGAAGAGGGCGATCGTCCACTCAAGAGATCTGCGATCGCCCAAAATTCCGGTGTTTAGGCTTCTTCTTCGATGGGAGGAGGCGGTTCGATCGGCAGCTTGTAGCCCTGCTCAAACGCAAAGCGCACGAGTTGGGAACGATTTTCTAGCTGAAGCTTGCTCAAAATGTTGCTCAAATGGGTTTGGACGGTACGTGGGCTGACAAACAGATGATCGCCAATTTGCTTGTTGGTGTAGCCCTGGATCACTTCCCAGAAGACTTTCTCTTCGGCAGGGGTCAGGGGAAGGGGACTGGGCGGCGGCGCAGCGGCAGGAGTCGTTTTGGATTGTTGCATCAGCCGGACGATTTCAGAGTTCATCCGTCGCGATCGTTCTAGCTGTGCTTCGATTTTGGCCAGCAGTTCTCTCGGCTCAAAGGGTTTGATCAGATAGTCATCGGCTCCGATCGAGTGCCCCTGTACCCGGTCTTCAACTTCTCCTTTGCTGGACAAGAAAATGAATGGAATCAGTTGCCCCAAGCGAGTAGCCCGTAGCCGACGGCAAAATTCATAGCCATCCATTTCGGGCATCAGCACGTCGGACACAATTAGATCGGGCGGGTCTTTCTCAAAACTGGACAAGCCCTCAAGCCCAGATGCCGCATCCTGAACGAGATAGCCCCGCTTTTCGAGGTAGCGAATTAAAGCTGTGCGAAGGGTTGTGTCATCGTCAACGACAAGAATCTTTTTCATTCACGTCTCCATGTAGCCCGCAAAGACGTACATCATCTTGGTTTTAGCCTTCTCAAATGGATCTTAAATGGAACTGCGTAAAGCGAAAGCGATCGCCACGATTTGGAACGTTCTCTCATGAAACTGTTCTTGCCACTTCATCGTATTTTAGAATCTTGTGATATTTCTTGATGATCGGAAATTTTGCGTCAAGAGTTGATGAAAAAACACGATGAGACAGTCTATCCCCACTTGAGAAAGTTTGGTAGCCTACAGAGCAGCCTTAACCCATCTATCGTACTCGACAAGCCAGATTTGGATGATGGATGTGCTTTTGATGGAGTCAAGCTGTCAGATTGCCCTCGATAAACCCCTTCGATTTTATGTACGAAAAAATTACTCCGCCCACCACTGGTTCTGCAATTACGTTTCGAGACGGTGAGCCGATCGTCCCTGATAATCCAATTATTCCTTTTATTCGCGGGGATGGCACGGGGATTGATCTGTGGCCGGCTTCTGAGAAGGTGTTTGATGAGGCGGTACAGGCTGCCTATGGAGACAAGCGCAAGATCACCTGGTTTAAGGTCTATGCCGGGGATGAAGCCTGTGAGCAGTATGGGACGTATCAGTATCTCCCCGAAGACACGCTGGAGGCGATTCGGACTTATGGGGTGGCGATTAAGGGGCCGCTGACGACTCCGATCGGTGGGGGGATTCGCTCCTTGAATGTGGCCCTGCGTCAGATTTTTGATCTCTATGCCTGTGTGCGTCCCTGTAAATACTATGCGGGTACGCCTTCTCCTCACAAGACTCCTGAAAAGCTGGATGTGATTATCTATCGGGAAAACACAGAGGATATTTATCTAGGAATCGAATGGAAACAAGGCAGCGAAGTGGGCGATCGCTTGATCAAGCTGCTCAACGAAGATCTGATTCCTGCGACTCCCGAGCATGGCAAAAAGCAGATTCCGCTTGATTCTGGAATTGGCATCAAGCCCATCAGTAAAAAAGGCTCTCAACGATTAGTCCGGCGGGCGATGCAACATGCACTCCGATTGCCTAAAGCCAAGCAAATGGTGACGCTGGTACACAAGGGCAACATCATGAAGTATACAGAGGGGGCGTTTCGGGACTGGGGCTATGAGTTGGCAACGACAGAATTTCGAGAAGTGTGTGTGACTGAGCGGGAGTCCTGGATTCTTGATAATGTGGAGCGTCAGCCTGGGATTTCGCTAGAAGACAACGCTCGTCAGATCGATCCAGGCTTTGATGGGTTGACAGTCGAAAAGAAAGCCGCCATCTGCGACGAGGTGAAAGCTGTGTTAGACGCGATCGGCGAATCTCACGGCAGCGGTCAGTGGAAAGAAAAAGTGATGGTCAACGATCGCATTGCAGACAGCATTTTTCAACAGATTCAGACTCGTCCTGATGAGTATTCAATTTTGGCGACGATGAATCTCAACGGCGATTATTTATCCGATGCGGCAGCGGCGATCGTCGGTGGGCTAGGCATGGGGCCAGGAGCCAATATTGGGGATTCTTGTGCCATTTTTGAAGCAACTCACGGAACAGCCCCCAAACATGCGGGACTCGATCGCGTCAACCCCGGTTCAGTCATTCTCTCTGGCGTGATGATGCTGGAATTTATGGGCTGGCAAGAAGCGGCAGACTTGATCAAGAAGGGGCTGGGCGCGGCGATCGAGCATCGAGAAGTCACCTACGACCTGGCCAGAATGATGGAACCTCCCGTCGAGCCGCCTCTGAAATGCTCCGAATTTGCGGATGCAATTATTCGGCACTTCTAAGGGAGTTTTAACTTAACGTCAGTTCGATAAACTTTTTCGCTTCGTTGCCAGGGGATTCGCCCCCTAAATCCCCCATTCTGAGGGACTTTGAATCAGCATAATTTCTTTGAACTCTGGAACTTTCTCTGGGTCAAAGTCCCCCAATTTTGGGGGATTTAGGGGGCTGAAGCTGATCGCAACGAAGCGAGTCACTCTCATCGAACTGACGTTAACTTAGAGAAGAGACTAGAGACTTTGGACTTGAGACTTTACATAGAGCAGGGTCAAGTCTTGGGTCTCTTGTCTAAGGTCTAAGGATTAGAAAACGTGTTAATTTGTCCGCCACCGATAAACCGACCTGGGATCGGGCGAGGGGCAGACAGAGGAATGTTGTTTGCAGGAATGGCCTGGGTCGAAGGTTGAGGCGCAAAAGCGTCGGGTGAGGCTCCTAATCCTGGAGTTGGAAGCGGTTGTCCAGGATTGAACTGGGGCGTACTGGATTGAAGGGGGGGCGCGATCGAAGGAGTCGTAGGTGTCCCACCAGACAAACTATTTTGTGAACCAGAAATCGGCTGAGACCCTTCGACTAAGTTGGTGAAGGAGTTAGTAGCGGAGGCATTGTTGGGAGTCGTTGCATTAACGCCAAAACTGCCCAGACTGGTAGTGCCTTCGATCGGCGCGCCTGACCCAGGGACAGCAGTAAAACTAGAAGGAGTCAACGGGGGACGATTTTCGGCCGTTGTGGCATTAGGCGGAGTCGTCAAGGGAGATTGCAGGGGACTTTGAGTTAGCGGGCTGGGCATTGAAGAAGGAGTAAGCAGATTATTAGTTGAGAAGATCTGCTGAGTAGCAAAGGGCGTTTGCTCAGCAGGCTGCTGTCCGCCTGAATTATTGACTGAGTTGGGGAAACCCGATCGCTGTAGCGGGATCGGTGAATTGCCTAAATTGCCAAAGAGTCCGGGGGTGAGCTGAGTTTGATTGGGTTGAGTTTGATTGGGTTGAGCTTGATTGGTCGTAGAACCTGCGATCGGAATGCCTTGCAGATTGGCCAAATTTGTAGGTTGAGGGGCTGACTTAGTTGCCCCAGACTGATCGGGACTCGCAGGATTGGCCAAAATGCCCACATCATTGAGCAACAGCGGCAAAGTGTCAATATCTGCGCCGATCGCGCGATCTTCTGCCGAAAGCGCATTCTCATCGGTCTCAGCGCCTGATTGAATTCCCAAATAACTCAAAAATTCGGGTCGCGTCCAAAATTCCCACGTAAAAAGCATGACCAGCATCAAGACGATCGCAGGTGCCCAAAAGACAGGACGGGTCAGCGGGCGAAGTCGAGCGATTAAATAGCGACGAGCAGGCGAAGATTGGCGGCGCATAACTCAGGGGGCGATAGGAGGAGTGGAAAAGTTGACAGAAGATTTGAGACTGCCCTGATAAACAAAATTGTAGTGGGCAGAGGCGCGATCGACCTCCGTGAGCCAGGGTTCGCCTACAAAATTTCACGAACAGAACTTTACTTAATTTACTCAAACCATTTAAGTGCATCCGTTAAAGCTCGATCCAAAAGTTTGAGAAGTGACAAGGTATACGAGGGCGATCGCCGAAAAATGTCACTCGGCTAAAACTCGTGAATGCGCGTCGGGTAAGCTTTTTAGCTTCAAAAATACCTTCTAAACGACTTGAATCTCTTTAACTTAAACGAGCACTCCATAAGTCAGGAGATCTCCATGTACATCTGTGGACTTATGGCAAGATTTGGAAATATTTCGTAACATAGACGCATCAACGGGAAACGGTGTCAATTGGTTAATCAACCCATCAACCTACCCGTTTGCTGATCAAAAGGAGCCGAAATGACTCGTCAACAAACGTCTGATCTGATTGCGTTCGTCTCAAGTCTCAAAAATGGGATTTGGCTCCTGGGAGTTTCGTGCTGGCTGTTTGGCATCACCGATCGCACGATCGCATCCTTTTCGGATGGTTACCTCTCTGCTCTCGACATCGTTCAACTTTTTACAGCGTCGTTCTTTTTCGTTAGCTGGCTTTTTCTAAAACCTGCCAAAGTTGATAGAGAAGTCATTCACCAAGAATAATTGATGAAAGGGTAGGGCTGACTTCGGTAATCGTGGCTGGCGGTCAAAACCGTATCTATCGAAACGAGGTCTGCCTTCCCAAACCAGAAGAATTTCTCAACCTAGCAAGTGCCTTCTGCGTCAAAACTAAAAGTCTCTATTCATCCCTCATGCCTCATGCCTCATCCCTATTCTTAAAAGTCCGACGCATCACCCATTGCATCAAATCAGGAAAAAGCCGATTGGACACGAGAGAAGGATTAGCAGAGCCGACAAGCACCTCTGTTCGTTTGTGTTTTACAGCTTCCCAAACGGCTTTGGCGACATCTTCAGGCTTCTCGACTACAGGCACACTGAGAACTTGCTCAACCTGTTGACGACGATCGCTCTGGTCGGCCGCATCCTTACCCCGAAAGATGGCCCGCTCCAAAAAGTCACTTTTGATAATGCTGGGATAAATTCCACAAACCGTAATGCCCTTGGGTGAAAGTTCTGATTGCAGGGATTGGGTCAGACCTGTAACCGCAAACTTAGCCGTGCTGTAAGGGACAAGATAAGGAATCGGCACTTTGCCCCCGATCGAACTAATGTTGACAATGGTGCCGCTTTTTTGCTCCAGCAGATGAGGGAGTAGAGCGTAAATAGTATGAATATAGCCCCACAAATTGGTGTCGATCGCTTGATGCCAGTCATCCAGTGAGAAGGCTTCGGCGGGCCCCGAAATGTAGATACCTGCGTTATTGATTAATACGTCGATCGATCCAAATTCTGCCAACGCTTGATCGACAAGATTTTTGACCTGTTGAGGATCTTTCACATCACTCGGAACTGCCAATGTAGCGTGACCTGATGTTTTGAGTTCTTGCGTTAATGCAACGAGTCGATCGCTATTTCGAGCCGCTAATACTGTGTTGTAACCCTTTTGAGCAAATAGCAGCGAGATCGCTTTACCAATTCCTTGAGAAGCCCCTGTAATCAGAACTGTAGAAGCCATATTTCTGCAATCGAAATGTAAGAGATATTATCCATTAGTTTGCCGAATTAGCTCAAGAAATCGTCTTACTTTTGTTAGATTCTGACGGCTCAAAAGGGTCGTATTCCACACAGAAAAGTTAGAGATAATTGAGTTGCATTCACTTAGAAAGAGAACCTTAATTTAAGTATTTGAAATGTCTGTCTTTGGGGGCGTTGGTGCTTTAGTTCCCCAGGGGGATAGCGCACTCAGGTTGACCCTATAGGATGGAAAGCGTTCAGAAAAGTTTATTAAGGGCCATACAGGAAACCACTCAAACCCACGCTTTTACGTGCAGACGGATTAACCTTGTCAGGGCGATTGTACTTCCTTCCTGTAGATGGACGGCCGCGAATCACCAAGCAATGTTAAAATTTGTGAAGATTTGGAATAGTGAATTTCTGCATAAACCTGCCTTTTAGACATTCTGCGCCCTGATTGTGAGCTGGGTAGTTCCTCTGAAAAGCCGCTCACAAATCTCAATCTCTTATCACTCAAAGTCGTCGATCACAAACTCTCGGCAACGAGAGCCAATCAGATTAGTGCGGCCTAAAAGTTTTGATGCAATCTCTCGTGGAGTAACAGTGTGTTTCAATCTCATCAGGCACTCATGCAGCCCCAACCGATCGCCAAAGGCGCAGGTGTTAATTTTGTAAGTCAGCCTTCCCAGCGTGGAGTTTTTGTCGCGGTTTTGGTGATGGGCGTTTGGGCGATCAGTCTCTTGACGCTGTTGGCGATCGACCTTGATGGAGTACCACTCTGGGGAAGAATCGCTTTAGCAGTCTGGCAGACCTTTCTCTACACAGGTTTGTTTATTACTGCTCACGATGCAATGCATGGAGCCGTTGCTCCGCACAATCCCAAACTTAACAATCTAATGGGGTCGATCGCGCTGATCTGCTACGCGCTTTTCTCCTACAAAAAAATGATCCGAACTCACTGGCTACACCATCAAAGTCCGGCGAGTGAAACTGATCCCGACTTTCACAATGGCAAGCACAAAAACTTCTTCGCCTGGTATCTCTACTTCATGTTCCGCTACTGGAGTTGGACGCGCCTGCTGGGACTGATGGTGATCTACAACATAATGAGCTTTTTGCTGCACATTCCAGAAGCTAACCTCAACTGGTTTTGGGTCGCTCCGGCGATCGCCAGTTCCCTACAGCTCTTCTTCTTTGGAACCTACCTGCCGCACCGCGAGCCTGAAAGCGGCTACCAAACTGAAACGCGCGCCCAGAGCACTAACTGGAATAGTTTCGTCTCCTTTATCACCTGCTACCACTTCGGCTATCACGAAGAACATCACGAAAATCCTAACGTGCCCTGGTGGAGACTTCCTGAATTGCACCGTGATCGTCAAGCAGCAGTCTAGTAGACCTCACTATGAGTTTTGTAACCATTTCCCTGGATGGGAGAGAACCTCTTTCCTTTCCTGAAAAGGGATAAAAGAGTGGGTATAGTTCTTCAGTTCAGACTGGTTCTTCAACCGTTGCCCTGGGAATTAAGAGAGGCTGACTGCTAAACTCATTGGTTAGAAATGCCTGGAGCTTGTCGGTTCTAACTTGAACTCTTCTTGAAGGGGGTTGGCTAATCTAGTGCTCTTGTGCTTCCCTTTTAAAGAACGCTGCGATTGAACCAATCCATTCCTGCGTTTGTAAAATTAGGTTTCAATCGTGCCTAATCTGCTGATGCCCCTCGCTAGAACTGACTCATGAATGACTTCCCGGAGTTCTCTCAGCACGGCTACCAAGTCGAAAAAGAACTAGGTCATAATCGTGCTGGAGGTCGTGTAACTTATCTTGCTACCGAGATTGCAACTGGCAAACAGGTAGTGATTAAGCAGTTTCAGTTTGCGAGAGCGGGTTCTAATTGGGCAGATTTTGATAGCTACGATCGCGAAATTCAAGTTTTGCGCGGGCTGCATCACGATGGCATTCCTCACTATTTGAGTTCGTTTCATAGCGATAGTGGGTTTTGCATGGTGCAAGAATTCAAAAATGCGAACTCTCTGGCTGAAGTGCGGAGTTTTAGCCCCAGTGACGTTGAGCAGATTGCGATTTCTGCCCTGGAGATTTTGATTTATTTGCAAAATCGCATTCCCCCCGTTATTCATCGAGATGTTAAGCCAGAAAACATTTTGGTCGATGATCAACTCAATGTTTACCTGGTAGATTTTGGCTTTGCGCGGATTGGCGATGGCGAAGTGGGCATGAGTAGCGTCGTCAAAGGCACTCTCGGCTTTATGCCCCCCGAACAGTTGTTTAACCGTCAGCTAACCGAAGCGTCTGATCTCTATGGGTTGGGCATTACGCTAATTTGTCTATTAACCAAAACCAAGACGACCGAAGTCGGAAATTTAATCGACATCACCTATCGAGTCAGCTTCAAACATCTGGTGCCGAAACTGAGTCTATTCTGGACAAACTGGCTAGAAAAAATGGTCGAACCCAGCGTCAAGGCTCGATTTTCAAATGCCAAAGTGGCCTTAGAAGCGCTGCCTGATCACCCCATGCGGCTGCCAGATGCTCGATTGAGTCAGTCTACGCTAGAGTTTACGGTCAACCGACCCGGAGAAGTCTTGACCCAAACGGTGACTGTCACCAATCTGATCCCTGATACTTTATTGCAGGGCAGATGGCAGGTTGCGTCCCATCCGAGTGATCAGGCTCACCCCTGGATCACCGTTGCGCCTGCTCAGTTTGAAAGTAATCACGCAGACTGTGAGATTTCGATTCATAGCGATCGCTTGATTCCCAACAAACTCTACGATCGCAAGCTGCTTTTACACGCCAATACCGCTACTCAAACCTATACGCTGACTCTGCACATTCGCACTAGTCCGATTCGTCTCAAGCTCAGAAGTGCCACAATGGTGCCGCTGGTGGTTCTCAATGCTTTTGCGATCTCGACTGCCTGGTTAATTTCGTCGATCGCTCTGATTACCGGAACCGTGGCTTTAGCCTCCTCTGGAGTGATTTTGGGCACTGCTGCTGGGGTCGCCGTTGGATGCGAGGTCGCCGCCTGGATGTTGTCTGTCGCGGGGGCATCTTCTGGCGCAAATGCAGGGGTGATTGCGGGCGTAGCCACAGGCGTTTTGACGGTTCTGATTGCGCTGACGCAGACGATCGCCCTGCCAGGAGCCGCGCTCTTAGCGGGAGTAGCGATCGGGTTTGTAGGCGGAGGCATTTTGGGGGGAGCAACTGGCGTTGTTGTCGAACACTTTGTCAGTCGCAAAATCAAACCAGAGGCGGCAACGCTCATTTCACTGCTAACGACTGCCTTTGGGGTAAGTTTGGGGTTGGGGCTGACGTTTGGATTTTCGGCTTCGGTTGTTCCGGTTGCGATGGCGGGGTCAGGCTTGCCGTTGGGATTTTTGCTGGTGTACGGATTGATGCAGCGGGTTAGAGTATTTAACAACAATCGGCGATCGGAGCAACACTTAATTCGCCCTTAATTGCGGTTGAGCTTTTGAGTTTATACTCACGCTTGAAACGCATCTCCTCTGATCTCACGTATCTGCTTTAGCGAAGTCTGAGGGCGCTGCTTGAGAAGACCGTACTTGAGCATGATCAAGATCTTTCCTTGTAAGTAGTGAAGCTCGCCACCTCGGTTTCCAATCAGTAGCAGAGATGCATAGCGCACCAGACTTTTGGAGAGCGTTGTCAGATCAGTTAATAGATCACTCTTTGCCTTAATCCTCATATAGGCATAAGTCGCTCCTTCCGAAAGCAGCCTTTTGTTAAGGAAGTTTTGGCTTTGTCGGCTTAAAGGAACAGGATGATAGACCACGCAAGCAGGGTTATAAACCAGACTGTAATCACTCTGTTTGAGGCGAAGTGCGAGTTCGCTGTCTTCTCCATAAATTTGAATTTCTCGACTTTTGTTGGGCCCCAAATCTTCGTCAAATCCAGAGAATTTTTCTAAGAGCGATCTACAAATTGAATAATTCACACAGGCGGGTAAAGTGTGTTCGGGATAGAGGCTCAACTCATCTCCTTGATCGTAAGCGGGCAAGAGATGTTCCCATTGAGTGGGAATGCTCCAGTTAGGGTTTTTGTCTTCATAGCAAGGGATGATCTTGCCGCCAAGGATACCGATTTTGAGGTCAGTTTGAGTAAACGTGTCCCGAATATTTTGTAACCATTGAGCATCGACCTGAGCATCATCATCGGTGAAAGCAATAATCTCACCTGACGCATTTTTCCAACCAATGTTTCTAGCTCTAGAAGCGCCTGAGCCTTCGTCTTTTAGATAAGTAATTTTGTTAGCTTGGATGAAATCTACCAGGGCATCGCGAGTCAAACAATTTTGACTTTGATCAACCACAATCACCTCAAAAGGTTGAATGGTATTCTCAAAAACTTTCTCAACTGCTTGAGCGATCGTCTCGTGTCGATTGGCCGTTGGAATCACAACGGAAATGGTTGCAGCGGGGGTGCTGTCTCCTCGATCTGAGCCTTGGTTCAATGGAAGTTCTCCGACTACTATCGCTTGTGGAAGATATAGAAAGATTTCTCCATGACATTGTAGACATAAATACTGGGATTATATGTTACCCGCATCACAGTCTGACAGGATGTTTGAAGCTTCTGGTTATCTAGAGATTAAATTCTGGTAATTGGAGCAAAATGTCTCTGTGTACCTTCTTTAGAGTGCTGGACAATTGAGCATCCAACCTCATCTGACAGAGAGAACAGACCCCATCTTTAGGTAGAGTTTGCTCTTCTCTACAAGATGAATTTCTTTGCGATCGTCTCTCTCCCATCTTTCAGGCAGAAATGGCACAATGCAGGGGAGACGTTACCTGCGATCTCATCGAGTTACCCGCAAGGGGTCGCTTTGAGTTTGCTACAAGAAGTCGCGCCTTTGGTGATAGTGATGATGCAGCCGCTCCTCAAAACCGTTTCTCAGATTCATTACCCAGACAGCGATGGGCGACCGATGGCAGATAATACCAAGCAGTTTCGCTGGATTGTGACAATCAAAGAAAATCTAGAACTGCTGTTTGTTGACGATCCCAATATATTTGTGGCAGGTGATTTGCTGTGGTATCCGATCGAGGGCGACAACACGATTTGCCAAGCTCCTGATGTCATGGTGGTCATTGGCAGACCCAAGGGCGATCGCGGGTCATATAAACAGTGGGAAGAAGACAACCTCCCTCCTCAAGTGACATTTGAGATTTTGTCTCCGGGCAATCGGCTCAAGGAAATGGTGAAGAAGCTCAAGTTTTACGATCGCCACCAGGTTGCCGAGTATTACGTCTATGACCCTGACGATAATGAGCTAATTGGCTGGCAGCGGGGCGAACAACTCGAAATTATCGAAGAAGCGTCAGGCTGGACAAGTCCTTTATTGGGAATTCGGTTTGAGATAACTTCAGAAACTTTGGAGATTTATCGCCCTGATGGAGACAGGTTTTTAGGTTTTACAGAGTTAGCTCAACTGCGCGATCGAGAGCGCCAACGTGCGGAGACAGAGCGCCAACGTGCAGAGACCGCCTTAACGGAGCTAGAAGCAGAACGCCAACGTGCGGAGACTGCTCTAACCGAGCTAGAGGCAGAACGTAGACGCAGTGATGAGTTGGCTGCAAGACTGCGAGAGATGGGGATCGACTTGAACGAGAGGGATGAGGGATGAGGGAGAACTTTGTTCCGCACTGCGAGGAGGGATGGGGATAAAGATTCAGTAGCTCGTCAAAATTAGATTGGTGAAATCTTGATGCGTATGACTCAGATCATCTGTCTTGCTAACGCTTTGAAATATGGCGATCGCTGCATTGCGGGGATTGATCCTACAACAGGTAGCTGGATTCGTCCGATTTCTGATTTGGCGGATGGGCGAATTACCCCCGACATGAGACTGATTGATGGTCAAGAGCCTGAGATTTTGGATGTGTTGGAGATTCCTTTAAAAGAAGAGCCGAGTGAGACAGCGTTAGAAAATCGATCGCTCCTGCCGGGAGTCTGGAAACGAGTCGGGCGAGTTGCCCCAGCGGACGTTTTGCACTATTGCAGCCATGACGCTGAGATCTTACACAACGCTGAGAAGTATGTGACGGTGACGGCGCTCAACGTGCTTCCACTTTCAGAAAGGCGCACCGTTCAACTTGTCTATGCTCAAGAATTCTCGGTTAGCAGTAAGCCCAAGGCCCAAGGCGGACGATCGTGGAAAGGATCGCTCGTGACCAAGACAGGAAAGATTTTAACGAATGCGATTATTACTGATCCCGTGTTGATCGATCGCTTGGAGGCAGATGATTTTCTACAAACGCCCTGTCTCGTCACTGTCAGTTTGGGAATGCCGCACCGACCTACAACCGGATGGCAAGGAGATGATCCCTGTTGGAAATTGATTACGGGAGCGATCGAGTTAAATTAACGTGAATTCGATGAGATTCCTCGCTGTAGCGATCACTCCAGGCAGCCCCCTAAATCCCCCAAGTTTGGGGGACTTTGAGCAAGAAATCCTGTCCGAAAGTCTCCCAGATTTTGGGGGTTGGGGGGCAGAAGCGTTAAATACCGAAGCGAAAAAACTCTATCGAA
>NZ_JBJPHS010000140.1:0-13538 GCF_052939495.1 Phormidesmis sp. 146-12
TTGCCGATTGTCATTGTCCAGGGTCGCTATGATGTCGTCTGCCCAATGATTTCTGCCTGGGATCTCCACAAAACCCTTCCCCACGCGGATTTCATCGTCGTCTCGGACGCAGGTCACTCAATGACAGAGCCAGGAATTCGCAGTGCCTTAATTGACGCAACAGACCGCTTCGCCATTATCTAAACCCCCCCCACGCCTCCTCGCAAATGCGGGGCAAAGCCCTCCCTCACCCCTTA
Organism: Phormidesmis sp. 146-12; assembly: GCF_052939495.1. Taxonomy (NCBI): domain Bacteria; kingdom Bacillati; phylum Cyanobacteriota; class Cyanophyceae; order Leptolyngbyales; family Leptolyngbyaceae; genus Phormidesmis; species Phormidesmis sp. 146-12. The sequence goes on from NZ_JBJPHS010000140.1 coordinate 237, forward strand.
CTCTCTTCGTCCCATAAGTATAAGTAGATTAAATGAGCACTTTTTATTACGAATCCCGTTCACTGCAACGGTAAATGGAGGGTTTAAAGCGAAAGTTTTCCCGTAGTATCAGAATTGAAGCTGACTCAACAAGCAAGCCTTTAGTAGGTAACGCAGAAGTTATGCTTTCAGATGGCTTAAGTGCCGTTTCCACTATAGAGAGGATCACCGGATGGCTAGTTTTAAAGTCACGCTCATTAATGAGGCCGAAGGGCTGAACACGACGATCGACGTTCCCGAAGACGAGTACATTCTGGATGCTGCTGAAGAGCAGGGTTTGGATCTCCCTTATTCTTGCCGTGCGGGTGCTTGCTCGACCTGTGCAGGTAAGATCACGGCGGGTACGGTTGATCAGTCGGATCAGTCTTTCTTGGATGACGACCAAATCGAGGCAGGCTATGTGCTGACGTGTGTGGCTTACCCCACCTCTGATTGCACGATCATGACCCACCAGGAAGAAGAACTTTACTAAATTCTTCTCTCAAAACAGAGGACTTTGCTGCTCCTCACGTTTTCTCTGTCTTTAAGAGAAGTTTTTGGATTGTTGAATCCTTTCGCTACTTCACGATGGAGTAGTCAAATCATTTAACCCTTAAGTTCTTTGCGAATTGCAGAAGTGCTGATCTCTTTGAGTTACCCGCAAGGGGTCGGTGCTTCTGCTTTGTTGTATCTTCTTTAAACGTTATCGATGTTATTTAACGTCAGTTCGATAGGATTTTTCGCTTCGTTATTTTGCACTTCTGCCCCCCAACCCCCCAATTTTGGGGGACTTTAAGACAAGAATTCCAGTTCAAAGTCCCTCACCTGTGGGGGATTTAGGGGGCGTTCCCGGATTTGCAGTCGGAGCGAAGTATTTCGTCGAATTCACGTTTATTTAATGCTTGATCCCAAGCAAAACGATGTTAGACGGTCGGGGTTTCCTTTCTAACAATGCAAACCACTACACTAAATGAGTGCTTTAACTTAGATAAAGGAAATGCAACCATGACTGAAACTGCGACAAACGCTCAAACGGGAATGACACCCCTGGATTATGATGTTGAACAAGCTGTACTAGAACGGTATGAAGCGGGTGCCCGTCAACCTCAAGCGGCGCTCTGCTGTCCGACGGATGGGTATGACGATCGCCTGCTCAAAATCTTGCCTCAAGAAATCGTCGAAAAAGATTATGGCTGTGGCGATCCGACTCGCTATGTGAATGAGGGCGAAACGGTTGTTGATTTGGGATCGGGCGCTGGGAAAAATTGCTATATTCTGGCGCAAAAAGTCGGTGCAGCGGGGCGGGTGATTGGCGTTGATTTTAATGATGAAATGTTGAGCCTGTCGCGCAAATATCTCGATCAGATTGGACAGACTTTGGGCTATCAAAATGTGCAGTTTGTCAAAGGTAAGATTCAAGATTTGGCGCTTGATCTCGATGTCGCTCAAGCCTGGTTAGATCAGCATCCGATCGCCACGATCGCCCAGGTTGCAAATTTTGAAATGGAATGCGATCGCTTGCGCCAAAATGATCCTTTGATCGCGAGTGACCGTGTAGATGTGGTGATTTCTAACTGTGTGTTAAATCTGGTGCGTCCTCAAGACAAACAGCAGCTTTTTCGGGAGATCTATCGTGTTTTGAAGCGAGGCGGACGGGCGGTCATCTCTGACATTGTGTGTGATGAAGATCCGACTCCAGCGATTTTGAATGATCCTGATCTATGGAGCGGCTGTATCGCAGGAGCCTTTCGAGAAAATCAGTTTTTGGAAATGTTTGAGCAAGCTGGATTTCACGGAATCGAGATTCTCACCCGTCAGACCGAACCCTGGCAAGTGGTCGATGGCATTGAGTTTCGATCGCTCACCGTTCGAGCTTTTAAGGGCAAAGATGGAGACTGCTGGGAGCGCAATCAAGCCGTCATTTACAAAGGGCCGTGGAAGGCAGTGCAGGACGACGATGGGCACACTTTTTATCGAGGAGAGCGATCGGCGGTGTGTGACAAAACTTTTCAGCTTTACACCAATTCGCTCAGTCCCTATCATGCCGATTTGATTGCAGTGCCGCCTTACCAAGAAATTCCGTTAGCGTCGGCGCAAGTGTACGACTGTTCGCGAGACGCAATTCGTCAGCCTGGTGAGACAAAAGGTTCGGGGTGTAAGGAAACGATCGCAGGCAAAGGGTCTTGCTGCTAGGGAAGAGAAATTGATAACACTCGCCCTCTGCCTTGAGAAAAGTGGTCGAAGCTGCAATTCTGTAATTGAATTAACGTGTGAATTAACGTGAATTCGATGGAGTTTTTCCGCTCCGTTATTCAGCACTTCAGCCCCCCAACCCCCCAATTCTGGGGGACTTTTGGACAAGATCTCTCGTTCAAAGTCCCCCAATTTTGGGGGATTTAGGGGGCTGAAGCCGATCGGAACGAAGCGAGTCACTCTCATCGAACTGACGTTGAACTACTTGGCGTTTCTTTCAGTTTCCTTTTGCGCTTGCTTTAGGGCTTCGATCTTGTTGTCTTCGTTGGGGTTATAGATTGCACCCTTTTGACGGACGTTGAGATCAACCGTTTCTTTAATGTTTTCGCCCAGCTTTTTGATGTTTTTGAGTCCAGTTTGACCGATCGGACGATCGGGGCTGTCTCCCAGATCTTCAGCATCTTGCTGGATCTTTTGGATCATTTTATCGGTTGCGCGATCGCCCGTCACTTGAGGCGTAGCCTGAGCCGAACTGGTCTGAAACACGGGAGAAACCAACAGCGCTACAGCCAAGACAATCGTCAAAAGCGACTGAACTGCGATCGTCGAGCCGTTTTTCAATCCATCAATGATTCTTTTCATTTACAATCTCCTTTGATTTTTGTAACGTGCAACTAAAAGCTTTGAAATTAGTACTTCTACAGCACGGTCAATACTGATAACCCCTGCATTGAGATCTAGTCACGATCGTGGTAGAGATAACATCTAAAACGCATCGTTAGTTACCAAATCTATGCACTTTAGTCAGACTAGTTAAATCAAGGTATATCTTCCTCTCCCCAAAGTGGGAAAATCAGCAATCCATTAGGTACAGGACTTGCAGATAAATTTCTCTAAATCAACCTTTTTGACCTAAAGGGTGAGGTAACAAAAGCGTTTTCCATTCCTCAGAGACGACCTTTGGTAGCCCAAAAGCTAGATGCCCAAACCATTGATTACCATCAAACTGATTAATCTATATGAATCTATATAAGTGACGAATTTAAGTTCTCTAGGCTAGAGTAATGAACATTAGTCAAGCTGATTTATTTTGTGCAATTAGTAGGGTGGAAGCGATCGCTCACTGAATAGACGCAGCTACCACGTTGATAGTTATTTAATTTGGTATTCCTGGAGGGTAACGCTTGATATAAAGTTCATCTACACCTTTCGAGCATTTGTATAGAAATTATAGAAATACATTGCCCAACCTATTTTTAATCTTCTCTTTAATCTCCTCACCATAACAGCGGAGTAACTCGTGGCTTTTGATCGACCCCAACGCCGATGGCTTCCATCCTTTATTCTGATGGGAACGCTTCTACTAACGGCCATTTATTCTTATTATGCCTTTATTACAGCTAGAGCAAAAGATCAACTGCGGTTTGAAAATGCCGTCCAGCAAACTCAAAGTAAGATTGAAAATCAGCTAGAAACCTATACTGCTTTGCTGCGGGCTAGTAGTGGATTATTTGTTGCTAGTACAAGTGTCAGTCGGCAAGACTTTCAAACCTATGTCGATCGACTTGATTTGCGACGGCGCTATCCCGGAATTCAAGGCATTGGCTATTCTGCACGAGTCTTGCCGGATCAGCTTCCCGATCTGATTGCCGAAATGCAAAACCAGGGACTTGAAAATTTTGCAGTGCGCCCCACGTTTCCTCGCAGTGAATATCATGCCATTCTCTATTTAGAACCGTCCGATGTTCGCAATCAAGCTGCGATCGGGTTCGATATGTTTACCGATGCAACTCGACGGATGGCAATGGAGAAGGCCCGCGATACAGGCAATCCGGCGGCTTCAGGGCGGGTCACGCTGATTCAGGAAATTGATGCTCAAAAACAAGCTGGGTTTCTCATCTACATGCCGATTTATCAGGGGGGGCGAGTTCCGGATACTGTGGAGGATCGCCGCGCCGCCCTACAAGGATTTGTCTATAGTCCGTTTCGGGCCGACGATTTGCTGGGGAGCATCTTTGGCGACGAATCACAACTGCTGGTTGACTTTCAGGTATATGACGGCTCAGAAGTTCGCGCAGATAAGTTGTTGCACGCGCCACCCAGAGATTATTCATCCAACACGTTTCAAACCGTCAGAAGAATCACGATCGCAGGCGAACCCTGGACACTCGTCTTCTTTCCGCGACCCGAACTAGAAATCGACTCAGAAATGCGGCGGGTGCCCTACATTCTGATCGGTAGCGCATTAGCAAGCTTTATTTTATTTTTACTGGTGCAATCGCAGATTCAAGCGAGACAATTTGCCGAACGAACCGCATTTGACTTGCAGCGATCGCAGTCTGCCCTGCGCCAAACCGAATCCCGACTTCGACGACTGATGGATGCCAACATCATTGGAATTATCATCGCCAACGTCAACGGTGAAGTGCTGGAGGCAAACGACGCTTTTCTCAACATGATTGGCTACTCTCGCGAAGAAGCGATGACGGGCGCAATCAACTGGCGAGACATCACCCCCCCTGAATATTTGCCCCTTGACGACCGGGCCCGCGAAGAAATGCAGGAGCGCGGTAGCCATGACCCCTATGAAAAAGCCTATCTTCGTCGTGATGGAACCCGTGTGCCAGTCGTGGTCGGCACTGCGCTTTTGGAAGATGGAAATTTGGGCATCGGATTTTTGCTCGACATTACCGAGCGCGTGCGTGTTGAAGACGATCGCAAACGAGCAGAAGAGGCATTACAGCGCACGAACGATCGCCTCGGTTTACTCTATGGCATGTCGAGTAGTTTGTTGTTGCAAGAGAAGCCTGGTGAGTTTATCGATCGATTATTTAATCAGCTTTCGCATCATTTACAGCTAGAAGTTTATTTGAATTATTTAATAGATGATCAGAGTCAAAAGCTTCGCCTGACTGCGTGTCATGGCATTCTTGCACCCCTGGCATTGCCCAAAGAATGGTTAGAACTGGGAGAAGGAATCTGCGGAACGGCGGCCTTACAGCGACAAGCGATCGTTCTTGAAGATGTACAACACGCCAGCGACCCCAAAGCCGAAACGATTCAAGTCTTGGGACTAACGGCCTATGCCTGCTATCCACTCTTATCGCGAGGTCATTTGCTGGGTACCTTCTCGTTTGGAACTCGCAATCGTCCTGGCTTTCATCAAGATGAATTGGCTTTGATGCAGGTGATGTGTGACCAGGTGGCGGCGGCTCTAGAACGATCGCGACTGCTGACCGACCTTCAGCGACAAACCGAGGAATTGACACAAGCCAACCGCATGAAAGACGAATTTCTCTCAGTCCTATCTCACGAATTGCGAACGCCGCTTAACTCAATGATGGGTTGGACAAAGCTGCTCCGCACGCGCAAAATGGACGAAAAGACGGCAGCCCGCGCCCTGGAAACCCTCGATCGCAATACCCATTCGCTGGCTCAGTTGATTGAAGACATTTTAGACATTTCGCGAGTGATCACCGGGAAACTGCTGTTAAATCCGATTAATCTAGATTTGGTCTCGTTAGTTGGGGCGGCGATCCAGACAATGCAGCCGACCGCAGAGGCGAAAGAGATTCGCATTCAGACTGAGTTTGAGGTTGAAAGTGTGCCCTTTTGGGGAGATGCCAATCGATTGCAGCAAGTCTTATGGAATCTGCTCTCGAACGCGATCAAGTTCACGCCCAACGGCGGACAGGTGACGATCGGAATCCGACAGCAAGATCAGATTGTGCTGTGGGTTAGCGATACGGGGCGAGGCATTGGTGCAGAATTTTTGCCGCATGTGTTTGATCGCTTCCGACAGGCAGACAGTTCGACAACTCGCGCGCATGGAGGATTGGGGTTGGGGTTGGCGATCGTTCGGCATCTGGTGGAATTGCATGGAGGAACGATTTACGCTGAAAGTCCTGGAGAAGGACAGGGAGCCACTTTTACGCTGATCCTGCCGCTTCCTGGTCAAAGTGCGATCGCCGAGTCGTAAAATTAGAACGACAAACTCTTGGGCGTGATCATGGCTGAAGATGTTCAGAAAAACCCGTCTAGCGCGTTATGGGATCGGGTGATTGAGCAGACACAACACGCGATCGCTTGTGGGTCGTTGCGGTCAATTCCCACAGATTATGAATTTGTTCAGCAGGGGAATATCCGCTTTCTGGTGCGGGTTTTATCTAATCTGGCTCGCAAAGAGATTGCTCAAAAACAAGAACAAGAAATCGCTAAAACGAATGCTGAGTTTAATCCTTTTTTACCTTATGAAAAAGACTTATTTATCGCCAGCTTATCAGAAACTCACCTCTGTTTACTCAATAAATTTAATGTAGTCGATCATCATTTGTTGATCATTACCAAAGAATTTGAGGAACAGGAATCATTACTCAATCGACAAGACTTTGCTGCTGCCTGGAAGTGTCTTTCTGAAGTAGACGGACTGATTTTTTACAACGCTGGTAAGAACGCTGGAGCCAGTCAACGACACAAACATTTGCAACTGGTGCCCTTTCCGCTCACGCCCGCAGGCTTATCGATTCCGATCGCGCCCCTATTTGTCTCGATCAGTTCTCCAGAGGTCGCTACAGTTTCAGAATTACCCTTTGCTCATGCGTTGGTCAAACTGCCTGCTACGCCATCTGATGAGACGTTGTTAGATTGCTACAATCAGTTGTTAAAAGCGGTGGGGTTGAGGCGCGATCGTCCGTCGGGTGCTTATAATCTGTTGGCGACGCGAGAGTGGATGTGGATGGTGCCGCGATCGCAGGAAAGCTTTCAGTCAATTTCTGTTAATTCGCTCGGATTTGCGGGGACTTTGTTTGTCCGAGATGAGGAGCAAATGCAGATCTTAAAGCAGCACAGCCCAATGGAGGTTTTGCGTCAGGTGGGAGTTGAGCGAGATCAATAGGTTTTGGTTAATAGATTTTAATTAATAGGTTTTGGTTAATATAGCAATCCCAAATCACTCGTGAAATGCAGACTTGATCGTGCCCCCTAAATCCCCCAACTTTGGGGGACTTTGAGCCGAGAGACTTCCTAGATTTCAAGACCCATTCCCCAGTTTCAAAGTCCCCCAGACTGGGGGATTTAGGGGGCGAAGCGGACTGGAACGGAGCGACAAAAATCTGTTCATGACTCATTTAGGATTGCTATAGTTTTTGATCAAGAGTTCTCGACCTGCAATGGCGACTTCCTGTTTGTAGTTATTCATGCCATATTGCAGTGTCCATTCAGTAATGTTGGCAAAGCTAAACAGTTGTCTAATATCAGGAGAATCGTCATAGGTAATTAACCACTTGTGCGGACATTGGCGCATATTGTCTGCAAATCGCTCATGCTCAAACCCGGTGTGCAGTTTGCCTTTGATGCCATAAAGTTTGGATTTTGTAGCGCTCAAATAGGGCGGATCAAGGAAAATAAACACGTCTTCTCCAGGTTGAAACAATAATGTTTCATAGTCGCCATGTGTAATCTGAACTGACGATAAATAGAAAGAAAGCTTTTGTAATCGGTGAATAGACGACGCTGTAAATCTGCGCTCAAACGCCTGCTGAGAATAGCCCCCCGAATCAACCGTCCCCGAAAAGGTAATACGATTGAGCACAAAGAACCGCACGGCTCGATCGAACTCACTCAGCTTCAAGTCGTCACGGGTATAGTACTCATACAACTCTCGACCGTTGGTATATTTTGTCTTGATACGATCGACTTCATTTACTAGCGATTCGATCTCATCTTTTGCATAAACCCAAAAGCAATATAAATCGAAATTTAAGTCATTGATCCAGTACTGCTTGACTTGACTATTTAATAACTGTCTTATAGCCAAAAAAACAGAGCCGCCTCCTACAAATGGTTCTCGATATTCCTTTAAGGTCAAGGGAATGTGGGGGAGAATCTGAGCGATCGCTTTTGATTTACCACCCGGATAGCGCAACGGACTTTTGGCTGAAGACATAATTATTTAATGATTTGCTCGGATCTCAATTTGTATGTTGTCGTTTCGCTGAACTTCTAGTAGTAGATTTTGACTTAGTTTTTATGTGTGGTCATTGATCGTACCCCCTAAGCAAGCTAAAGGCTAAAATTTCTGTTGGATGGGATTGGAAGTAAAAAATGGCGTTGCTGAATCAGGGGATGAATTGCCCCAAAGCGGAGGGGAACCCAAGGTTCAAAGTCTCCCAGAATGGGGGATTTAGGGGGCGAAAAGCTTGACGCTTCTCACAGATTCATCCCTTCAATCAGCAACGCCATCCTTTGCAGCACAGTAAAAAAGATGAATCCTGACCAGAAATCAACGCAGCCCCAAAAAAGCGGCCCAAGCCACCGAATCGATCGAGTGACCTGAACCGCTACCACACTCACTAAAGAGAGGCGTACAGTTCCTTACTTGACAAACAGCATTTCTTGATAAGTAGGAATCGGCCACAGATCATCTGCGACTTCACCCTCTAGCGCATCTGCATACTCGCGCACCTTATCCATTAAAGGACGAATGGTTTTCGCACAGTACTGCATATGTTCTTCTGAACTTGCAAAATCGTGTTTGCCCATCGCTGCACTGAGCTTGCTGACATTATCGATCATCGACTGCATCAGAGAAGCCACTTTTTCGGCGGGTTCCTTCTCGATCGCAATGCCAATTCCGCTCAAGTTGGCGATCGTGCTGGCCACATCCGACAAATAGCGCATCGCCGCTGGATAGATGATGGTTTTTGCCATGCTGACAACCAGTTTTGCCTCGACCTCGATCGTCTGAACGTACTGCTCTGCATAGACATCAAAGCGGCTTTCCAACTCAACCGGGGTGAGAACTCCGATGCGATCAAACAGTTCTTCGATCGCCTTGTCTTTCAACACAGGTAACGCATCTGCCGTCGTGCGAAGGTTAGGAAGACCCCGCTCCTCAGCCAGTTTGTGCCATTCTTCAGAGTAGCCATCGCCCCCAAAGACTACCGCGCTGTGCTTCTCCATCACTTCTTTGAGGACAGCAAACACCGCAGCACTCATCTCTGCGCCTTTAGACAGTTCGGCTTCTAGCTTGTCAGCTACCCAGGTGAGCGAATCAGCCAAAATCGTATTCATCGCCACCAGCGGCCCCGAAACAGACTGACCAGAGCCAACCGCCCGAAACTCAAAGCGGTTACCCGTAAAAGCAAAGGGTGAAGTCCGGTTTCTGTCTCCCGGATCTTTGACAAAAATGGGCAGAGTATCCACACCGAGATCCATCATTCCACCGTGAGCAGAATCTTTAACTTCTCCTTTGGCGATCTGCTCAAACACTTCTTCGAGTTGAGATCCTAGATAGACCGAAATGATTGCAGGAGGCGCTTCGTTAGCACCCAATCGGTGATCGTTACTCGCCGTTGCAACCACCGCCCGCAACAGTGAACCGTAGGTATGAACGCCGCGAATCACTGCCCCACAGAACAAGAGAAACTGAAGGTTTTTGTGAGGTGTGTCACCAGGATCAAGCAGATTGCCCTGAGTCGGATTGCCCACCGACCAGTTGACGTGCTTACCAGACCCATTGATGCCCGCAAACGGCTTTTCGTGCAGTAAGCAAACAAACCCATGCTTCTTGGCAGTGATTTTGAGAATCGTCATCAGCAACTGTTGGTGATCGCTGGCAACGTTCGCCGCTTCAAAAAATGGGGCGATTTCAAACTGTCCGGGAGCCACTTCGTTGTGTCTGGTTTTTGCCGGAATGCCCAACCGATACAGCCGTTCTTCAACATCCTGCATAAAGACCTGAACGCGCTCAGGAATTGCTCCAAAGTAGTGATCGTCAAACTGTTGACCTTTGGCGGCCGATTTGCCAAACAGGGTGCGACCTGTCAGCAACAAATCAGGGCGATTGTGAGCAAAGTGAGAATCCACTAAAAAGTATTCCTGCTCGGCTCCACAGCTTGAGTTGACCGTGGCTACATCGGCGTATCCCAATAGCTTTAGCACACGAGTTGCAGCTTTATTCATCGCTGAATTGGAGCGCAAAAGCGGCGTTTTCTTATCCAACGCTTCTCCAGTCCAGGAGACAAACACAGTGGGAATGCACAGGGTCATCCCGTTGTCGGTTTCCATCACATAGGCGGGACTGGTCACATCCCAGGCGGTGTAGCCACGAGCCGCATTCGTCGCCCGCAGACCCCCGTTGGGAAACGATGAGCCATCCGGTTCACCCTGGACTAACACCTTTCCGGCAAATTCAGAGATCACCGAGCCATCACTTTGTACCGAGATAAAGCCATCATGCTTTTCGGCAGTCGCATTGGTCAGTGGGTAAAAGACGTGAGCGTAGTAGAGTGCGCCTTTAGAAATGGCCCAATCTTTCATCGCAGAAGCAATGATTCCCGCGACCGAAATATCGAGCTTGCCGCCTGTCTTCAGCGTTTTTTGTACCGACTTAAACACATCCTTGGGAAGACACGCCTGCATTTTGCTCAACGTAAAGACATCCGTTGCCCAAATCGCTTCTAGACGAGACGGCACCTTCGACGGCAGAGGCGTACGATCGGTCACTTGAGAGATCGCCTTAACACGCAATTCATGACTCATAATGATTGTCCTTGGGGGTAAAAACTAGTAGGTCTGGGGCACAAAAAACTGCTCATTCCGAGGGGGACGAACATAGTCATCAGGCGCGACACGGCGAGGCGGTAACTCCATCGCTTCGGGAGTCATATCGGTGTAAGGAACTTTGCTCAAAAGGTGGCTCACACAATTCAATCGGGCGCGTTTTTTGTCGTTGGCTTCTACAGTAAACCACGGCGCTTCGGGAATATTGGTATGAGCGAACATTGTATCCTTGGCTTTAGAAAACTCCATCCAGCGATCGCGCGATTCTAAATCCATTGGGCTGAGTTTCCAGCGGCGAGCGGGATCAATGGTGCGAGACTGAAACCGTCGTTCTTGTTCGTCATCGCTCACCGAAAACCAATACTTGATCAACATGATGCCAGACCTGACCAACATTCGCTCAAACTCAGGGCACGACTGCATAAACTCGCTGTATTGCTGATCGGTACAAAAGCCCATGACATGTTCAACACCAGCCCGGTTGTACCAACTGCGATCGAACAAAACAATCTCACCTGCGGCGGGCAAATGTTCGACATAGCGCTGAAAGTACCACTGGGTTTTCTCGCGATCGGACGGCGTTCCTAAAGCGACAACTCTACACCCACGCGGGTTGAGCGGCTCGGCGATGCGCTTGATGGTGCCTCCTTTTCCGGCTGCGTCGCGTCCTTCAAACAAAATCATCAGGCGGTAGCCTGTGTGTTTGATCCAGTATTGCATCTTCACCAGTTCGGTTTGCAGGCGAACAAGCTCAATTTCGTATGCTTTTGTGCTGAGTTTGGGCGGCTCACTTGAAGTTGGGGACGACTCGATCGAGGCTCCGATCGCTGGCTCCTTGTGTTTTTTGTGTTTCTTGTGTTTTTTGGGGTGCTTCTCTTCAGAAGATTGAAGAGTTTCTTGGACTCCCAAACCATTAGGCTGTTGTTCCATGCACTAAAATCTCCTGGTAAACTAGGGCACAAAAGGGAGAAAATAGCACCTCTGAGTCCTCCCTCTCGTACACTTCCCGCTTAGGAAAGGTCTGAGAAGTATTTGCCAACGGTCAACCTGAATTTACTGAGCGCACTACGAGAACCTGGCAACCCCAAATTAGGGAAAGTTCTTGCGATCGCGCCCATTCCTTCAGACTGGCAGAAAGCACTTTCCAGACACGACTGGATGCTTCAACTCACAACGGGTACAGTCGATCAACACCCGCTCTGTTCAGCAACAATTTAGCAGTTCTGAGAATGATCTAGACCAATAAGCTAGACAACTGTAACAAACCTGACTTTCAAACTCTCATCCAATCAATGCTACAGACTTGTGAAGGTCTTTGTACTCGATACATAGTAGAAACAGAACTCTCAGGTTTTTGTATCGCACATCACTATCTGTCGAGAAATATAGGAAAAACTGAAAACTTCTTACAAATTAATCTTTTGGAAGGATGCTGTAACAAATAACACTCAGGATAAATTTAATATTCTCTCCAAACCTATGCGCCAACTCATTTTTAGGAGAATCAGGAAAAAATAAAATTATTTCTTGTAGCGAGCAATACTGATTCAAACTGCGTCACCCCCAAAGATTGTCTGTGCAACTTCCAGACGGATGTAACAGCGAACTATGACTAACTCAACAGGTGGCGAACTCAAGCCAACCCTCGGTCTGGTGGGGATCACCATCAACGCAATGGCCCTGATTGCACCAGGCGCTTTTTTGTGGACAACCTACCAACTGCAAGCGCCTCCCGATTCTGCTAAAAACATGTGGGCAGCGATCGCGCTCGCTACAATCATCGCCATGCTGACGGCAAGCTGTTATGCAACGCTCTCTAAGGCTTATCCAGAAGCTGGGGCCGGAAGTTCTTACTTTTATGCAGAGGCGGCGATTTTAGCCAAGGAAGAACATAAGCATTTTCGGTTAGCGCGACTGGCTAAGTTTGTCACGGGATGGGCAGCGCACCTCTACTACTGGGTGTATCCCGGCATTATGGTCAGCTTTATGGGAACCTTGGTCGTTTATATTGGGCAACTGTTTAACCCCAATTTTGCCTCAGATTGGTTCAGTAAGGCGCTGATTTGCGTTGTCTTTGCGGGTCTGATTGGCAGCATTGCTTTAGTGGGCGTGACAGGTTCTACGTTGATCAACATCATCATTAACGTCGTTCAAATTGCATCATTGACATTCTTAGGACTGTTGATGATTGTGTATCGCCTGGGTCATCCCAATGTGAATTATGAACATGCGAATGCGGTTAGCGTTGTAGTTCCCCATGATTTGGTTGGACTAATTTATCAGGCGACGATCGCCATTCTCCTGCTCGTTGGCTTTGAGTCAGCGACTGCGATGGCTGGAGAGTCCGTTGATCCTCGGCGAGATATTCCTAGGGGTGTCATTTTATCGTTGTTTATTCAGGCTTGTATCTGCTACTTTTTTGAGTATTTTGCAGCTAACTTTTTTATTGGAGATCAATTTATGGCTGTTGTAGACGGCAAGACGGTGACTGGGTTTGCGGCTGCGCTGGCATCAGGGGCCCCGATCGGA
>NZ_JBJPHS010000141.1:0-13532 GCF_052939495.1 Phormidesmis sp. 146-12
CCCTCCTAGCTTCCTTTCTCGCTTTCCTGAGTTTTGTCAGTCAAGCAGGGATTGGCACCTCAACTCCTTAATTTTGGGGAACCTTCAGGCAAAGTTTTTGGTGCGTGATGCTGAAACAGGGGCAATAGACAATTGATGTTCAGTTGTCCAGCTTTCTCCCTCTTCCCGCCATATGAAAGGTTCTCCCATTTGGTTGTCCAGCATTTATCTTCAAGCGGCTTACTGGGACGATCGCTTGCGGTAGTGCTGATTTGTGATGGGTTGGGGAGTTGATTTAATTGACGATTGCAGTAGGAATTTTTGCGATCGCAGGGTCAAAAGGTCAAGGTTTTGCTATTGCCTACCGACAGTTTTGTTGATGGTGTAGTGGGGTAAATCGTTCGGCAAAGTTGGGATAGCGCTGTTTGACCCAGTTGGGGAGTGCGGTGTGCGGATGCTCAATGAGTTGGCGCTTGAGAAGTTCTGTAATATCGTCTAACTCGTTGACTAAATCAAAGACAAAAATGTCAAAGGGCATTCGATCGTAAGTATTAAAATCTAGTTCTAAAAAGTGTTCGATATCCAAATCTTTGCCAACCCCTAATACAAAAATTTTGATCATTTTATGGTGTTCGATCTGAGTACAAGCTTTAGCAATACAGTCAATAAACTGAGTTTCGTCATTAAATAAACCATCCGTATAAATGAGAAAAAAAGCACCTCGATCGTTTCTTTTTCCTTCTGCTACCCAGGTGTCTAAGCAGGTTTGAAGTGTGGGACTAATGACAGTATTATTTCGAGGTGGATTTTGGGTAAACAGGGTTTGAATCTGTCCAGCATCAGTGACGATCGTTGGAGTGGCGGGGGCTTGATTACGATTAAAAAAGTAGACTGAGATACGATCGCAAATCTTTTGGGCTGTTCTGCGACAGGGTTTGTTTTGAGCCGAAAGAATGGCAAATACGTGGCCTTCGATAATCTCTTGTAAATAGCTGTAGCGTGTTTGATTTCCGGTATCTGCGTCTTTTCGCACCATTGAGCCACTTTGATCAATCAGAATAAAAACATCGCGATCGTAGATCGTTTCAAATTTGCCTTCTTTAACTGATTTTGTGACCGATTCAAATGAATTAATTAGTGAGGGGAACTGTAGCAAATTGTTCGATCGAACCTCTGATTGAGTGTGTGGCTCTTCTTCTGAAGAAGTTGCTGTGTCTGAAACTTGCATTACTAATTCAGGTTTATAACGAGCAAACAGCGCAATCAAATCAGGACGTTTTGAAAATCTTTCTCCGCTTTGGTTAGCTAATTCAAAAACCTCGCAAATTTTCTCAATATGCTTTCTAACGGTCGCTTCTACAATGTGTAATGACTGAGCGATCGCCCGATTGCTTTCCCCAGCCAAAACCTTGATCAAAACCTGTCGCTGTCGAGATGAGAGGCGATTAAATCGGTCAATTAACTTTTGCTGATTCATACGATAGATTCCTGATTATTGATACAAACTCAGCAGTTAGCTGCGCTAATTAATAGAATAGACTTCGCTCAATTTATGCCATTGTTTTATTGCTATTGTGTAGTCAGATCATACACATTTGTGAGTTCTATTCTAAGCTGAAATCGACGCTACACACATGAGTAACCCAACGAATTGCTGTGAGTGTTTTTACACAAAAGTCAAATTTTTAATTAAGTTGAATTAATTTAAATTTATGAGCGATGAGTCAGCCGATCGACAAAACAAAGCGTTTGGTGATCGCCCCATTACCCGTGATCAAAGTTCAAGAGTTGTTTGACAATTTCAGTTCTCCTTGCAGGGGCACTTCTCACTTGCCCAGAGGAATAAAGAACCTTGAAACCCTCTCCTACTTGGGAGGATCAAACAATCTCTCAAAGCCCATCACTGTAACAAGCTGACTGTCATTGCAGTTGTTCCTTCTCACAAAAATGATATGACCTCTCAAACAGTTTCTTCTGTGTCATCTCCTCTATGGCACCACCTTTCTGCATCTCAGGTGACTCAAACCTTGGGTAGCGATTTACAAACAGGATTAACCATTCAAGAAGTTTTAGATCGGCAAAAAAAGCATGGTGCAAATGAGTTAACAGGCAAAAAATCAAAGCCAGGTTGGTTGAAGTTTATTCTGCAATTTAATCAGCCTTTAATTATTATTTTGGTCGGTGCAGGGATTATCAAAGCCCTGATTGGTGAATGGTTAAATGCCAGCGTCATTTGGGGAGTTACGACAACCAACGCCACTATTAGTTTTTTGCAAGAAGCCAAGGCCGAAGGAGCGATCGCCGCGCTTGCCGAGTCCATGAGTACCGAAGCGACTGTAATTCGCGAGGGCAAAAAGCTCAGAATTTCTTCAAAAGAATTGGTGCCCGGAGATCTGGTGCTGTTGACATCGGGCGATAAGGTGCCAGCCGATTTACGACTGATCAAAGTGCGGGATTTGCAAATCGATGAATCAGCCCTGACCGGGGAATCAGTGGCGATCGAAAAAGAAGCCGAAAACACTGGAGAACCGCCGATTTTAGAACCCGAAACGCCTCTCGCAGAACGCGGCAACATGGCTTACGCTGGCGGATTTGTCACGTTTGGGCAGGGCACTGGATTGGTCACGGCGATCGGCAATGAGACTGAAACGGGCAGAATTTCCCAACTCCTAGAACAGCGAGTCGATCTAACTACGCCATTGACGCGCAAGTTCAATCAATTTAGCCAAAACTGGTTGTTTTT
This sequence comes from Phormidesmis sp. 146-12, assembly GCF_052939495.1. NCBI lineage: Bacteria > Bacillati > Cyanobacteriota > Cyanophyceae > Leptolyngbyales > Leptolyngbyaceae > Phormidesmis > Phormidesmis sp. 146-12. Next base: position 2,723 of record NZ_JBJPHS010000141.1, read on the forward strand.
TGTGTTGGGGATGGCGACCCTTACCTTTGCGGTCGGTCTGGGGCAGCGCAGTTTTAGTGATGCGATCGAGGCCGCCGTTGCTTTAGTCGTTGGGGCGATTCCTGAAGGGTTGCCTGCGGTGATCACGGTGACGCTGGCGGTGGGGGTTTCTCGCATGGCAAAACGACACGCCATTATTCGCAAATTGCCTGCGGTCGAAACGTTGGGCGGCGCGACGGTGATCTGTTCTGACAAAACGGGGACGCTGACCGAAAATCAGATGACGGTACAGGAAATCTATGTGGGCGGCGAGTCTTATACAGTCACAGGCGGCGGTTATAGTCCTGATGGCGAAATTTTGCTAGCAGAACGATCGCTGCCTCAAATTCCACCCGTCTTGCAGGAATGTTTGGTCGCAGGGGTCGTGTGTAATGATTCTCACCTAGAACATGAGGCGGCTCGCTGGATGGTGGTGGGCGATCCGACTGAGGGGGCGCTCTTGACATCGGGGAGCAAAGCGGGATTGGATCAAGCAAATTTGCTGCGATCGCTCCCTCGTCTCGACTCCATTCCTTTTGAGTCTCAGTTTCAATACATGGCTACGCTACATCAGGGTAAAGGCGAAAATTTGCTCTATGTCAAAGGCTCTGTTGAGTCGATGCTGTCGCGCTGTCAAGTGGCGCTCAATGCAGAAGGACAGACCGTTGACCTCGATCGCACCCTGATCGAGCAGCAAGTAGACGCGATGGCAAAACAAGGATTGCGGGTGCTGGCCTTCGCTAAGAAACAAGTGAGCGATCGCCAAACCACCGTTGACCATTCTGACCTCGAAACCGGGCTGGTCTTTTTGGGACTGCAAGGCATGATCGATCCGCCTCGACCAGAAGCGATCGCCGCCGTTCACGCCTGCCAGTCTGCCGGAATTCAGGTGAAGATGATCACCGGGGATCATATCGGGACGGCAACCGCGATCGCTCGTCGTATGGGCTTTCGCAAAGATCGCAAAGTTAAGGCGTTTACCGGGGCTGCTCTAGCTGAGATGAATCCGTCAGAGTTGGCCAACGCCGTCGAAGAAGGGGTCGTCTTTGCGCGAGTCGCTCCAGAACAAAAGCTGCGATTGGTAGAGGCGTTGCAGTCTAGAGGCGAAGTGGTGGCAATGACGGGAGATGGAGTCAACGATGCACCCGCTCTCAAACAAGCCGACATTGGAATCGCGATGGGCAGCGGCACCGAAGTCTCTAAAGAAGCGGCGGATATGCTGCTTACAGACGATAACTTTGCGTCGATCGCGGCGGCCGTCGAGGAAGGGCGATCGGTCTACAAAAACCTGATCAAAGCTATTTGCTTCATTCTTCCGGTCAATGGGGGCGAGTCGATGACCATTTTGATCAGCACATTGTTGGGTCGCGAATTGCCCATTTTGTCGCTACAAATCCTCTGGCTTAATATGCTCAACTCAATCACGATGACGGTGCCTCTCTCCTTTGAGCCAAAGTCGGCCGGCGTGATGAAACAGGCACCCCGCCCCGTTAACGAACCCTTTCTCACCACCAATCGGATTAAGCGCATTCTCGCCGTGTCGCTCTACAATTGGACGCTGATCTTTGGCATCTTTGAATGGGTACGTCAGGCTCCCTGGGGCAGTATCGAACTTGCTCGGACAATGGCGATTCAAGCATTAGTCATGGGGCGCATCTTTTACCTCTTAAGTATTAGTCAACTAATCCCTTCTCTGCTGGCTAAATGGAGCGGTGCTAAAGAAAAAGTTAGTGGTGCCCCAGCGCTTGCGGTTGGGATTGGTCTAGCGATTATTCTGCAAATTATCTTTAGCAACTCTACCTTTATCAATCAAATTTTCAAGACGGCTCCGATGTCTTTGGATCAGTGGCTGGTTTGTTTTGGAGCCAGTTTGCCGATGATTGCGATCGCCTACTATGTCAATCGATTTGATCCACCCAATTAAAGGCCAATTAAAGGGATGAGGGAGAACTTCGATGATCTGTTCCCCCTTTGGGGGTAATCCGCTGCGCGAGAAGGGAGAACTTTGTTCCGCTTCGCGAGGAGGGATGAAGGATGGGGCGTTGCTGAATCAGGGGATGAATTGCCCCAGAGCGGAGGGAACCCCAATGCTCAAAGTCCCCCATTTTTGGGGGATTTAGGGGGCGGAAAGATTGACACTTCCCAACAGATTCATCCCTCCAATCAGCAACGCCAAGGATGGCATCAATTGATTTTGAGCATCCAACATTCCTCATTTCGTTTCTGGATCAGTCCCCACTAGATAATTGAAACGTTTGGAGAATTGTGCATCTCTCAGGTAAAGTTTTGAGTATTAAATTGAGGAAATATTGAGAAATCAAAACTGATACCTCACAAATCCAGGCGATCGCACCCAATTCCGAAGAATTTCGATCACTCTCTGTCCTCTCCAAAAACTCCGTGATATCGTTCCAAGAACCCATAAGACAACGGGGAGGAGGCACCTTGAGCTACTTCCAAGATGCAAAAGCGCACTTCATTCAATCTCATCAAAATCCGATCAATCAGGCGCTCCACCATCTGACCAATATTCTGGCGATCGCTGCTGTGATCTATCTGTTTTACGACTGGCGAGTTACCGTTTTCTGTCTCGTGTTGACTCAGGTATTTGCCCTCGGTGGACACGCTTTTTTTGAGAAAAATGAACCCGCTTTTGTCAAATATCCCGGCATTACGATTTTGGCTTCTCTTTCCTGGTCAGTCGAGCATTGGTTCGGAATTCGTCAACTCTGGCAACATTTTCGCCACAAAGTTTCAGCCTAAAAGCTAACAGCTATCCGCTAAAATATTCACGCCACGGAGACTCTAATGTACGAAGGTTTACTGGTCATTGATGCTGATGCCCACAAGCTAGAAAATCCCCTCGTGATTCGGGATTATATTGAGCCAGAATATCGCGATCGTGTTGGCTTAATTGTTGATAATCTGGGCGACCAAAGAATGCGCGTCGTAGACTTTAATCCTGCGACCGGAGAAAACGATCTCGTTCGGCTGTTTCCCCAACCTCAAGGATTAGGGAAAGGCGGCTTTCGCAATCTCCATCCCGAAACGACCCTTGGCGCAATGTTCAATCAGACGCGCATTCAACACATGGACGAAGAAGGCGTTGACATTCATGTGATCTTTGGAACGTGGAATCTTAGCTTTGGCAGCTATCTCGATAAGGATATGGCGATCGCCCTCTGTCGCGCCTACAACAACTACATGGCTGAAGACTGTCGCGGATATGGTGGACGACTGAAGCCGATCGGCGTTCTTCCCATTCAAGACGTAGCCGAATCGGTCAAAGAAATGCACCGTTGCGTCAATGAGTTGGGCATGGTCGGCGTGATGGTGCCCCCTAATCTGGCGATCCCGCATCCCAAAGCGCCCGATGCTTTCCCAGAGATCCGCACTTGTAAAACAATGAGTCACCCTGATTTTGCCCCGATTCTGCAAGCGGCAGTTGACCTCGATATCGCGCTGAGTATTCATGGTGGGCCGGGTTCCTACATGGTCGGCGGCATTTCTGACCACACCGATACGTTTGTGTTGAGCCACGTTTTCGTGCAGCGTAACCAGCAGCAGTTAGCGTTAGCCAGAATGGTTTTCGACGGAGCCTTTGAGCGCTTTCCGACTTTGAGAGTAGGCTTCCTTGAAGGCGGCTGTGGCTGGCTCCCGGATCTGGCTCACTCCTTCCACGAGCATTGGGAAAAGCGGATTCGGGACTTTGACCCCACCCAACCCTATCGCCCTTCGCTGATGGAATTCACCAAACTGATGATCCAGGAGCGCGGGGTTCACAACAACAGCAACATCATCAGTCAGGCCAAAAACCTGTTTGACCTGATGTGGAACAAGCAGCACGATCCCACCAAGATCACCGACTCCAGCCTCTACGAACACTACGATTTGCGCCACCGCGACCCGCTGGAGTACTTCTCACGCGGCCAGATCTTTACCTCCTTTGAGTCTGACGATCCCGCGCCCGCCTATCTTCCTGCCGCGATGGGTGAAGTCGGCAAACACCTGGCCTGCTTCTCTGGCGACTACGGTCACTGGGATGGCGTTCTCAAAGATTGCGTCAAGTCAGTGGCTGAAACTGCCGAGTACGATCGCGATCACCTCGCCCTGCTCTTCTCTGGTAACGCGCTGGATCTATATGGCGATCGCCTGCGTCAGTCTCTCCCCGAAAACCTCACGAGTGCAGCCCTGGTAACGGCAAGTTAGGGATGAAGGAGGAGGGAGGGCTTTGCCCCGCGTTCGCGAGGAGAGATGAAAAAGGCTGAGATCTTGCGTCTTGTGATCAGGAACGCAGAAAATACATCCTTCGTCCTGAATAAACTAGAGAGAGATGCAGGAAGAAGGAAACCCCCTTGCCCTTCATCCCTCCTCCCTCCTCCCTCATCCCTCTCCCTATGGCTTCGATCGCTCGCAAAAATCTCTTTGAAGACATTCCTCGATTCATGGTTGCCCAGGCGGGCATTATGTTCGCGGTGAGTCTGGTGACGATTCAACTTGGTGTTCTCAAAGGCTTTACTCGCTCAACCGCTCTCTTGATTGATCACTCCAGCGCTGATCTGTGGGTCGCCTCCAAAGAAATGGTGCATCTGGAACTAACTTCTGCGATCGTGGCCGAGCAAGTGGTACGGGCGCAAAAAGTTCCGGGGGTCGATCGGGCAGAGGCGCTGATGATTCGCTCTAGCATCTGGCGCAACAGTGCAGGGCAAATCACCCCCATTAGAATTTTTGGCTTTAATCCCAATAGTCGTCTGTTTGCGGGATGGAACGTCTCCCAGGGAAATCTGAAGGATCTCAACCAGCCCTACACCGTTATGGTCGATCAGGGCAGTTTGCGAAATGCCGGACTTCAAAAGCTAGGAGATCAAGGTAAGATAGGGTCGCTTCCGGCGCGATTGGTGGGCATGTCATCAAATACGCAGTCAAATGCGTCTAGCGTGTTTATCTTCACTTCATTAGAAAACGCCAACGCTTACTCCACTGCGGGACTCAACACTTCAGTCAACTGCACCCGCGATCCCGAAGGCAGTCTCGCCTGCACCAACGCTTTTGAGAATGCGCCCCTCAATGCTACGCCCGTCACGCCACCCACCCCCAGAAACCTCAACGTGGCTGACCCCATCTCTTATGTCCTGATTCGGGCCAAATCGGGCGAAGACTTATCTCAGCTAAGACAACGCCTCGAAGCCACCTTACCCAACACGCGCGTCTACACCCAAGCCGAAATCGCCAGCCAAACTCGCGAATATTGGACAGAACGCACGGGTGTCGGATTTATTCTCGGACTAGGGGCGACGGTTGGCTTTATTGTCGGCATGGTGATTGTTGGTCAGATCCTCTACTCCTCCGTCTCCGACCACCTGCGCGAGTTTGGAACACTCAAAGCAATGGGCGCGTCAAATTGGGTAATCTACAGCGTCATTCTCGAACAAGCGCTGTGGATGGCGGTTTTGGGGTATCTGCCCAGTATGGCACTCTGTCTCGGACTGGGCGCTTGGACGCAAGCCGCAAAAGGCATTATGATTCTCATCACTCCAGCGACTGCCGGGGGCGTTTTTGTCCTTACGATCGTCATGTGTGTCGGGTCGGCCCTGTTTGCAGTTCAAAAAGTGACCCGTGTTGACCCAGCGATCGTCTTCAAGGCGTGATAATGGATTGTAATGATCCGTAATATTTATCAAAGTTACTGGGTTCAATCTTGAAGTTCAATTGTTACCCCGAAGGAAATCTGGGCGCAATCTGTAGACTAGATCATAAGGTTGATTTTGATCCTCATCTGGATTTGAGCCAACCTACGATGAACTTACTCTGAGACCAACGCTTCCCAACGACTCCCCACACACCGCCGTCTAACCGATCACCTATCAAACTTTTTAAAGAATGACTGCTACCCAAATTGATCTACTGCAACGTGCCGGGAGTCAGGCAACCTCTACCCTCACACCCCGCAAAGGCAAGATTGAGGTGACGACGGTTTCGCCCGGAAGTGACGCAATTTCTTCAGAAGCCTGTACGGCGATCGCGGCACGGGGCGTAGAAATGGTCTACCGATCAGGGAGGGAGCAGTTTCAGGCACTCAAGGGTGTGGATCTGGATGTAAAATTTGGCGATGTCCAACTTTTGATGGGGCCGTCTGGGTCTGGTAAAACGACGCTTCTTTCAATTTTGGCTGGCATTCTCACACCGACTCAGGGCAGTGTACGTCTGTTGGGAGAAGAAATCACTCGTCTGTCTAGCGCCAAGCTGGCCCAATTTCGCCTCGAAAACATTGGTTTTATTTTTCAGGGCTTCAACTTGTTTCCCGCTTTGACTGCTTTAGAAAACATAGAAGTCGCCCTCAAGCTCAAGGGAATCCGGGGAGCCACAGCCCGTAAGCAAGCGCTGGATCTGCTCGAACAGGTTGGTCTCGTCGATAAAGCCAAACAACACCCTCAAGATCTCTCAGGAGGGCAAAAACAACGAGTCGCGATCGCCCGCGCCCTAGCGGGAAATCCTCAACTAATCATGGCCGACGAACCAACTGCCGCCCTCGATTCTCACAACGGTCATGCGGTGATTGACTTACTTCGCAACCTGGCTAAAGAAAAAAGCCGGACTGTTCTAATCGTCACCCACGATCCCCGCATCATTGATGTAGCTGACAGCGTAGCCTACCTAGAAGATGGCGTTTTGCAAGCAAGATAGACGGGATGGGGCAGCACGATCGTCCTTACTTGTAGAAAAACTTGTAGAAAACAATTGCTCCACTCAGACGATCCATTCAACGGTCTTCCTTTAGAACGACTCCTAAATTGACCCCATAGAGGGAGAGCAAAAACAAGCTTGACCCATACTATAAGAAATATAACGAGTTGTTGTTAAAGGACTAAAAAAATGCAAAGCAAAGAAACCCGCGCCACCACTGATTTGCCCCCTGTCGCAACTGAGTACAACGGTGTCGATCGCAACGCCTTCCTGTTTGGCTTTAATCCTCAAGCAGAAATCTGGAACGGTCGGTTTGCAATGATTGGTTTTCTCGCATATCTGCTGTGGGACTTGGCTGGCTACAGCGTCCTGCGTGATGTGTTGCACTTTGTCAGCTACACCGCTAAGTAGTATTGAGAACGCTGCACGCCAGGGTAATTTTTTCTGAAAGTGGCAGATTTATTCCTGGGCTGGTTATGACTTTATAGATTTCAAAACGCATAGCTGGTTTTAGGGGGACGTGTACCAGAGATACGCCCCCTATTATTGTGGGATTGTTTTTGTCCACAAATCCTTTGAAATGGAACGATCGTAAGCCCAAGGATCGTGAACAAAATCATTATCGACGTAATCTCTTGTTTGCTAGATCTTCCCAGAAGGAAGATTGAATGAGAGTTTGGTTTTTAGCGCAGAAGTGGCTCTTTCTGCTAAGACACGATGGGCCGCGGTAGTCGGGTGAATGCCATCCCAAAAGAGAAACCGATCGGGCTGAAGACAAGAACCGTCTAAACAAGCACTCGTGACATTTGTAAAACCAAACTTAGCTGGATTCTCGATCGCCTCCCGGTACAGCGCGTAAGCATCCATTTGAATCAGCGTTGTATCAGGCTGCAATTTTTGACTCAACTGATTTAACCTGTCAGACAACCCTGAATTGTGGGTTTTAGTAAGAGCACTCAAGGCCCCAGCATTCGCATTGTTGCGTGTCGCTGGAAGCTGCCCCAAGTCCGGTAAATTGGCTACCAGAATTTTCTTTGCCCCCTTGTTGGCGATCGCTGTAATCGCTTGAGACAGATTTTCTAGCACGATCGTTGGGTTGGTTGCCCCATAGAGATAATCGTTTGCGCCTGCCCAAACCACATACAGCCCAGTTGGATCTAATTTTTGGTTGGCTTTGACAAAGTTTTGAATTTGTCCTCCCAGTCCTGGAATGCCGTTAAGACTGCTGGTTCCTGTGGTTGCTCCACCGCAGGCAAAATTGGTATTGCGATCGGGAGTCAGCGCCAATTGAGCGGCGAGGTGCTCGACCCAGACCTGACCATTTGAGTAGCGCCCTTCAAAATAGGGAGGATTGGGCGGATATTGCCCCCCTGTCGCCCGAAACACTACCCCCACGTCAGAGAGGCTGTCGCCAAACACATACAGTTGATTGATTTTGTCAGAAGACTTGTGCATTGAAGTTGTTGCAAACACCATGATGAAAGCCAGGAACGAAAGTCCCGCCGCGAAGATCAGTTTTTTCACACGCGATCGCAAATTGGGGCAGCAGACTTGGAAAAATTTTGGATGAATACAGAATTGAGGATCGATCCAGCGTTCTGTAATATCACTTTACTTAGGCTAACGGACTGAAGCGCGATCGTGCGTCGGTAAACCCGCCTCCTCTAGTCCCGATTTCCGAAGCGCAAAGGCCAACAGACTTTGAGGTTCACCCCTGTCAACCTACACGTTGGCTGATTGGATGATCCCTAACTTTTGGTAGATGCTCTTTCAAAACAAACGGCGTTAATCTCCAAGGGCGGCAAACAGAGACGCTACTGTAACGATCTATTAAGCCCTTTCAATCATTCACCCCCTTGTCTAGAGCGGTTTTGAGGTTGATTCACCCCAAGGTATTCTAGACAAATCTGCAAGCTGATAGATTTGAGAACCGCTTTACCTGCCTACCATCACTACTGTTGAGGAGATAGCTATGAATTCAAAAAATACTCAGATTCTTGCTGGCATTATCGGAGTTGCTGGTGTCAGCGCTCTACTGAGTTTGCCGTCGTTTGCTTTGCGCCAACCTTCCAATAACGGGGCCGCTCAAAGTCAAGTCGGTCAGTCTCAACTCCTCCAATCTCAAGCGACCCCAGGCAGCGCAACTCCGGGCAGTGCAACCCCAGGTAGTGCAACCCCAGGTAGTGCAACCCCAGGTAGTGCAACCCCAGGTAGTGCGACTCCAGGCGGCACAAGTGGGACGGATACAACGACTCCTGGTACAGGCACCACAGACACAACGACTCCTGGTACAGGCACTACGGACACAACAACTCCTGGAGCAGGCACCACCACAACGCCCGATAGCACCATCACTCCTGGCGGGACAACGGATACGACGACAACCCCCAGCACGGACGGTTCGACTGACACCACGCCTAACACGGGCACCTCAACCACTCCAAGTACCACAAATGGAGGCGCGTCAGGTGGCGTTCGGGCCCTCTGGTAGGAAGTTAAGCGATCGCTTCCGGTCGTGTTAACAGCCGTCGATTTTGCAGAATGGTGAACAAAAGATAATGATCAGATTCATCATTCTGCATTCTCAGGGTGGAGTAGAATTTTTTGAAAAGCTAATTCTGATCTCTTTGGGAAGAAGATGGGAAAATTTTTGTGGCAGCGATCTCTTCGAGTTACTTGCAGGGAGTCGCTTCGATTACTCGCACTGAGTTGCCTTTTGCAAACTGCGGTTTCATGTCAGCCAAGAGTCAATTCTGAAAGTGTACCGCCGCCTTCACAACCTATCTCGACTCCCAGCCCTCAAAAGTCTGAAGCACCCGCTGAGACGGCAAACGAACCCATTCGTCTGGTAATTTCTCTAAATCGGCGTGAGGTGGGCGTTTATTCGGGCAAAAAGCGGCTCAAAACTTATCCGATCGCGATTGGGCGTGAGGGTTGGGAGACTCCGACGGGTCAGTTTCAAGTCAAGCAGATGATGCAGAATCCGACTTGGATTAATCCGATGAATGGCAAAGTGGTGCCAACGGGTGACCCAAACAATCCTTTAGGAAATTATTGGATTGGCTTTTGGACAGATGGCACCAACTGGATTGGCTTTCACGGAACGCCTGACACAAAATCCGTGGGCAAGGCTGCGTCTCATGGCTGCATTCGGATGTACGCCCGCGATGTGGAAGATTTGTACTATCAAGTAGGTTTGGGTACGCCTGTATCTGTGGTCAATTAGTCAGTTGTGGAGTTACTCCAGTTTTTCGCGATATTTGGTAGTTCTGCCCTAAGCTCTCACTTTACGAGACTTGAAGTAAGATTTCCAGTTGAAAGTTCTTGGGTTGATCTAAATTCGATAAAATCTCTACTTGTAATCGAAGTAAAGCGTTTTCTTAAATTCACGTTAATCAGCTGAGGAACGCTGCGTTTTCGAAACTGCGATCGTCATTGATCCCACAACCACAAATATGGCACCAATGACAGCAAGAACGCTAAGTTGATGAGGAAATTTTAGCCCTGGAAACAGCAGCGATAAGGTGAAGACCGAGACGATCGTTACGATCGGCGTTAAGGAGATCACAGCGCTGACTCGTGACGCATCCAGATGCTCTAATGCTTCTGCGAATGCCCCGTAAGCAACTAACGTGTTGAGACTGCAAAACAAAAGAATCGCCCACTGGAATGCGGTGAGGGTCAGAATTTTTTGAGGAACTGCGATCGGTGTAAACAACAATGCCGAACCTCCATAAATCACCAGCATGATTGCTGAAGAGGGAAGTCGCTGTAATAGCTGTTTTTGGGCCAGCGCATAGATAGCCCACAAGATTGAAGCGATTACTAGCAGCCCACCGCCCAGGATGTAGCGATCAACTTGACTCACCAAAACCCGCAACTGCTCCTGAAAAAACAGTGCCATTCCTGCACAAAGAACCGTCAATCCCAGCCATTGCCAAAGGGTGTATCGTTCCTTAAAAATCACCAGAGCGCCTAGCCCCATCAACGTTGAAGAAAGCTGATTAAAAACGCCTCCCGTCGCTGGTGAAGTTCGGATTAAGCCCTGCAAAAATAGCAGATAATTGAGCGCGAGGAATCCAGTCGCGATCGCCAATAATTTCCACAC